>NZ_JASCOP010000152.1:0-7877 GCF_029959395.1 Stenotrophomonas sp. PS02300 | reverse complement strand
GGGGTCCCCTACGGGACACGCCGTGAATCCGTCCATGGAGGCTTGTCGAAAACATCCATGTTTTCGACAGTCCCTACGGGGACCCCCGCCGCTGCCTCACGACACATTGCGGCGCCTCCCTGGCGTCGACTGTTTTTTGGTAGCGCCGGCCGTTGGCCGGCCCTCGGGATCACGGGCCAACCGGTATTTCCCGAACTAACTGGAAGAAAGAATTCATGAGCATTGCCGAACACCAGAAACGCGCTGAAACCCTGCTGCTTGCGGCAGGCATCCTGCCGGTGGTTACCGTGCACACGCTTGACCAGGCGCGCGCGGTCAGCGCGGCGTTGCTGGAAGGTGGGCTGCCGGCGATCGAGCTGACGCTGCGGACGCCGATCGCGATGGAGGCGCTGGGCATGCTCAAGCGCGAGCTGCCGGATGTGGTGGTCGGTGCGGGCACGGTGCTGACGGTGGAGCAGATGCAGCAGGCCATTGATGCCGGGGCGGATTTCCTGGTGACGCCGGGCACGCCGGCGTTCATGGCCGACGCACTGGCGGAAGCGCCGTTGCCGGTGGTGCCAGGTGCGGCGTCGCCGACGGAGCTGCTGGCGCTGTATGCGCGCGGTTTCCGGGTGTGCAAGCTGTTCCCGGCCTCGGCGGTGGGCGGACTGGCGATGATCAAGGGCCTGGCCGGTCCGATTCCGGACCTGAAGCTGTGCCCGACCGGCGGCATCACGGAAACCACGGCGGCCGAGTACCTGGAGCAGAAGAACGTGGTCTGCATCGGCGGTTCGTGGATGGTGCCGGGCAACTGGATCGAGAACGGCGAGTGGGACAAGGTGCGCGAAAGCGCGGCCCAGGCGGCGAAGATCGTAGCCAGGGTCCGCTCGCGCTGAACAAAAAAAGCCCGGGACTTCCCGGGCTTTTTTTTGGGCATGCGGCGGGGTTACATCGGCCGCGCCGGGTCCACCAGGCCGTACTGGCTGGCCATGCGCGCCAGCGCGATGTTGTCGTGGATCCCCATCTTCTCGAACAGGCGCGCCTTGTGGGTGTTGACGGTCTTGGCGCTCAGGCTCAGGCGCTTGGCGATGTCTTCCTGGCGCAGGCCCTGGGTCAGCAGCAGCGCCACTTCCAGTTCGCGTGGGGACAGGCTGTCGAACGGCGACTGGCTGCCTTCGACGTTGGACAGGGCCAGGTTCTGGGCGATGCTGCTGCCCAGGTAACGCCGGCCGAGCGCGGCGTCGCGCACGGCGCGCAGCAGCTCCTGGGCGTCGCAGGCCTTGCCGATGTAGCCGGAGGCACCGGCTTCGAGCAGGCGCTTGGGCATCGGGCCGTCTTCCAGCACCGACACGATCACCACGCGGGTGCCGTGGTCGCCCCGGACCACGCGTTCGGTGACTTCCATCCCGCTCACGCCGGGGAGGTGCAGGTCGCACAGCACCACGTCCGGGCGCAGCTGGCGGATCGCAGGCAGCGCGTCTTCGCCGGATTCGGCTTCACCCACCACTTCGATGTCCGTCTCATTGGACAGGATCATCTTCATGCCGGTTCGCACCAGCGCGTGGTCGTCCACCAGATACACTCGAATCGTCATCCCACCCACCTTCGTCCAAACGCTGCAAACCGGGGCCAGCCTAGCGACGGGGTACTGCGATAACAAGGAAGTTTGTCCCCCATCAGCGCGTTCTGATGCCCGCGTCACATCCGTGCCGGGCTACCCCTGCCCTTTGCCTATCACCCCAGGCCATATCGGTTTATTGGACCTATCACGGTCCGCGGAAACCCCTGCCGCATCCAGCCTGCTCCCAGCAGGCCGGTCAGTGCCGGCGGCGCCAGGGATGGCGGCGGCGGAACATCACCAGGAAACACCCTACCACCCAAACCAGTGCGGCACACCATCCGGCCAGGATGTCGGAAGGGTAATGCACGCCCAGGTAGATGCGTGAAAGGCTGACCGAGCCGGCGAACAGCACGCCGAACGCCACCGCCGGCCAACGCCAGCGGGTGTTCCAGGCCAGCAGCACCAGCACGGCGGCGAGGGTCATCGACCCCATGGCGTGGCCGCTGGGGAAGCTGTAGGTGCTTTCCGGGGCGATCGACTCCCACAGGCTCGGCCGGTCGCGCTGGAAGAACTGCTTGCTGCCGATGTTGAGCAGGGCCGAGCCGGCGAAGCTGAGCGCGGCGAAGCTGGCTTCGCGCCAGCGCCGGCGCAGCAGCAGAACGGCCACGATCAGGATGTCGGCCGGGATCACGCCCCACTGGTAGCCGATCCGGGAAATGAACACGAACGCGGCATCCAGGCTGGGCCGGGCCACGGCATGCATCTTCCACAGCAGCGGGGCGTCGAAGTAGAACGCCTCCAGCTCGTGCACTTCGTCGGCCAGGGCCACGAAGCCGGCCAGCGGCAGCAGCACGCCGGCAAACAGCAGCACGAAGCGCCAGGCATTGCGCGCCATCCAGTGGCGGAAGCCGGCGGCCGGCTCCGGCGCCGCCAGCACGGCGGGCTTATCCGACGCTTCGGACATACTTGCGTTCGACGTACGCGTCGATCAGCGCCACGAAGTCCTGGGCGATGTTGTCACCGCGCAGGGTCACCGTCTTTTCGCCATCGACGAACACGGGCGCGGCCGGGGTTTCACCGGTGCCGGGCAGCGAGATGCCGATGTTGGCGTGGCGCGATTCGCCGGGCCCGTTGACGATGCAGCCCATCACGGCCAGGGTCATGTTTTCCGCGCCGGGGTGGCTCACCTTCCATTCCGGCATCTTGCCGCGCACGTGGTTCTGCACGACCTTGGCCAGCTCCTGGAAGAACTCGGAGGTGGTGCGGCCGCAGCCCGGGCACGCGGTGACCAGCGGGGTGAAAGCGCGCTGGCCGGTGGTCTGCAGCAGTTCCTGGGCGACGATCACTTCCTGCGTGCGCGACTGGCCGGGTTCGGGCGTCAGCGAAATGCGGATGGTGTCGCCGATCCCTTCCTGCAGCAGCACGGCCAGTGCCGCCGAGGAGGCGACGATGCCCTTGCTGCCGATGCCGGCTTCGGTCAGGCCCAGGTGCAGGGCAAAGTCCGAACGCTGGGCCAGGTCGCGGTACACCGCGATCAGTTCCTGCACGCCGCTGACCTTGGCCGACAGCACGATGCGGTCGCGCGGCAGGCCCAGTTCCACGGCGGTGTGCGCCGAATCCAGCGCCGAGCGGATCAGCGCTTCGCGCAGCACCCGGCCGGCGTCCCACGGCTGGGCGCGCTGGCTGTTCTCGTCCATCAGGCGCGCGGCCAGCGACTGGTCCAACGAGCCCCAGTTGGCGCCGATGCGCACCGGCTTGTCGTAGCGGATCGCGAATTCGATCAGCTGCGCGAACTGGGTGTCCTTCTTCTTGCCGAAGCCGACGTTGCCCGGGTTGATCCGGTACTTGGCCAGCGCTTCGGCGCAGGCCGGTTCCTGGGTCAGCAACTGGTGGCCGTTGTAATGGAAGTCGCCGATCAGCGGGACCTCGATCCCCATCATCCGCAGCTTTTCCACGATGCGTGGAATGGCGGCGGCCGACTCGGGATTGTTCACGGTCAGGCGCACCATTTCCGAGCCGGCCCGCCACAGCTCGGCCACCTGCTTGACGCTGGAGGCCACGTCGGCGGTGTCGGTGTTGGTCATCGACTGGACCACCACGGGCTGGCCCCCACCCACGACCACGCCACCGATGCGGACAGGCTGGGTCTGGCGGCGGGCCCACACGGTGGTGTCGGAAGGTTGGGTCGGTTGGCTGACGGCGTCGTGCATTCCCCATTTTACCGCACCCGCGCGCCCCCGATGCGGCCGATTGTCGCAGGCAGCCAACCGCGCAAGCGCATACGATGGCAGCCGATGACCGGTACCGACGCCCCCTTCCTACGCACCCTGTGCAGCCTGCGCTGGCTGGCCGTGGCCGGCCAGGCCGCGACCATCCTGGTGGCCAGCTGGGTGCTGGGGCTGGAACTGCCGCAGCTGCCGCTGTGGTCCGGGGTGCTGGTGCTGATCCTGTTCAACCTGTACGCGCAGTTGCGGGTGCTGGATGCCGATACCGCGCCGCTGACCGCGTTCTGCCACATCCTGGTGGACGTGGCGGTGCTGACCTGGATGGTCGGCTGGAGCGGCGGGGTCGGCAACCCGTTCGGCTCGCTGTTCCTGATCCTGATCGCGCTGGCCGCGCTGGCCCTGCCGGTGCACTGGACCCTGGCCGTGGCCGCCGCCTGCCTGATCGGCTATGCGGTCAGCGGCATTTTCGGCAAGCCGCTGCCGCATGGGTACTTCACCGCCATGGACCTGCACCAGTGGGGCGTGGTGGCCAACTTCCTGCTGTCGGCGGCGGTGGTGCTGGCCTTCGCCACCCGGCTGGCGATGGCGCTGCGCCGGCGCGAACACGAACTTGCGCTGCTGCGCGAACGCTTCGCGCGCAACGAGGGCATCGTGGCGCTGGCCACCCACGCCGCCTCGGTGGCGCATGAACTCAACACGCCGCTGGCGACCATGACCCTGCTGGCCGACGACATCGCCGACCAGACCGACAACCCGGAAGTACGCGACGACGTGGACACGCTGCGCGAGCTGCTGGTGCAGTGCCGCGAACGGGTGCTGGCACTGGCCCGCCCGGCCGCCGGCCAGGCGCGCGGCAACGAGGCGGTAACCCTGCCGCAGGTGCTGGAGCAGTGGCAGCTGGTGCGCCCGACCATCACCCTCAAGCGCAACGAGGATGCCCCGCTGCAGCTGCCGCTGGACCCGGGCATCGGCCATCTGTTGATGGTGCTGCTCAACAACGCCGCCGACGCCGGCGAACAGGCCGAACGGCCGCAGGTGGACCTGACCCTGCGCATCGAGGGACACGACCTGATCGGCGAAGTGCGCGATTACGGGCGCGGTTTCGACGCGCGCGATGCGGTGCTCCCCGGCACCCTGTTCAACAGCGGCAAGACCCAGGGCATGGGCGTGGGCCTGGCCCTGTCCCATGCCACCATCGAGCGCCTGGACGGCGAGTTGTGGATGCGGCCTGCGCAAGGCGCCGGCACCCGCGTCGGCTTCCGCCTGCCCCTGGCTGCACCGGAGATTTCGCCATGAATACCCCCACCCTGCCCGCCTCCAGCCACGGCCTGCTGGTCGACGACGACGAACTGTACCTGCGCACGCTGCAGCGCAGCCTGGCCCGCAAGGGACTGGAAACGGTGACCGCCAGCGACATCGCCTCGGCACTGGTGCTGGCCCGGCAGCAGCCGCCGGCCTACGCGTTGATCGACCTCAAGCTGGGATCGGAATCCGGCCTGGCGTTGATCCAGCCGCTGCGGGCGCTGCGCGAGGACATGCGCATCCTGCTGGTGACCGGCTACGCCAGCATCGCCACCGCGGTGGAGGCGATCAAGCTGGGCGCCGATGACTACCTGCCCAAGCCGGCCACGGTGCCGATGATCCTGCGTGCGCTGGGCGAGGAAGACGACGGCCCGGCCGACGATGGCGAGATGGAGCCACCGGATGCGATGACCCCGATCAGCCGCCTGCAGTGGGAACACATCCAGCAGGCGATGCATGAGACGGGCGGCAATGTCTCGGCCGCTGCACGCCTGCTGGGCATGCACCGACGTTCGTTGCAGCGGAAATTGGCGAAACGCCCCAGCCCGGAGCCGCGGTAAAAGCGCATTCGCGCTTTCACCGCCGGCGTCTTCAGCCGCGAAGCCGACCCAACAGCTCCAGCGTCACCGGATCGGTGATGCCGTGCGGCTCGCCCTGCAGCGCCGGCAGCAGCTGGCTGGCCAGCTGCTTGCCCAGCTCCACGCCGAACTGGTCGAAGGCGTTGATGTTCCAGATCAGCGACTGCACGTACACGGCGTGCTCGTACATCGCGATCAGCGTACCCAGCGACTGCGGGGTCAACGCGTCCAGCAGGATCAGCGTGCTCGGGCGGCCGCCCGGGTACTCGCGGTGCGGATCGTCGCTGCCCTGGCCGTTGGCCAGTGCTTCGGTCTGCGCCAGCAGGTTGGCCATCAGCGCCTGGTGGTTGATTTCATACGGGTCGTCGTTGTGCACGCAGCCTATGAAATCGGCCGGGATCACGCTGGTGCCCTGGTGCAGTGCCTGGAAGAAGCTGTGCTGCACGTCGGTGCCCGCCCCGCCCCACCACACCGACACGGTGTCGCTGCCGACCGGGCTGCCGTCGAGCTGCACGCGCTTGCCCAGGCTTTCCATCACCAGCTGCTGCAGGTAGGCCGGCAGCAGCGCCAGGCGCTGGTCGTAGGTCATCACCGCATGGGTGGCATGGCCGAGCAGGTTGCGGTTCCAGATGTCGGTCAGGGCATGCAGCACCGGCAGGTTCTGCGCCAGCGGCGCGTTGAGCGCGTGTGCATCCATTTCGGCCGCACCGGCCAGCAGTTGTTCGAAACGTTCGAAGCCGATCGCCAGCGCGATCGGGAAACCGACCGCCGACCACAGCGAATAGCGCCCGCCCACCCAGTCCCACATCGGCAGCACGCGGCCGGCGGCGATCGAGAAGGCCTTGGCGGCGCGCTCGGGGTTGGCGCTGACGGCGTAGAGGCGTTCGCTGCCGCCCAGCCAGTCATGCAGGATCTGTCCGTTGAGCAGGGTTTCCTGGGTACCGAAGGTCTTGGAGATCAGGATGCCGGCGGTGGTGGCCGGGTCCAGCGTGGCCAGCGTGCGCTGCATGGCGGCGCCGTCCACGTTGGAAACGAAATGCACGCGGAAGCGCGCGCCGGTGACGGGACGCAGCGCGTCGGCGACCAGGCGCGGACCGAGGTCCGAACCGCCGATGCCGACGCTGACGATGTCAGTGACGTTGGTCTTTTCCAGCGCGGTGATCAGTTCGCCCATCTGCGCACGCACCTGCGCGGCGGTGGCGAAGGCTTCAGCGGCGACCGGGGCGCCACTGACATCGCCACGCAGGGCGGTGTGCAGCGCGGCGCGGCCTTCGGTGACGTTGACGGTCTCGCCACGGAACAGGCGCTGGAAGCCGCCGGCGACATCGCGCTCGGCGGCCAGCTGCAGCAGCGCATCCAGCGCCGCGCGGTCGTACTTCTGCCGCGCGAAGTTGGCATACAACGGACCGACCCGCAGCCCCAGCGATTGTGCGCGACCGGGTTCGGCGGCGATCAGTGCGGGGATGCTCGCGCCACGCAGGCGCTGGGCATGGGAGTGAAGCGGGTCGAATCCGTTGGTCTGTGTCATGCGGCCTGGGTCGGGATGCTGTCGTTGGTGTGGGAGATCTGGTTGTTGCCGTCCACATATACCAACTTCGGCCGGAAGCTGTCAGCTTCTTCTTCACTCATGCTGGCGAAGGCGGCAATGATGATGATGTCGCCGACCTGCACGTGGCGCGCGGCGCCGCCGTTGAGCGAGACCACGCCGCTGCCCGCTTCGGCGCGGATGGCATAGGTCGAGAAGCGCGCACCATTGGTGACGTCCCAGATGTGCACCTGCTCGAACTCGCGGATGCCGGTGGCCAGCAGCAGGTTGTCATCGATGGCGATGGACCCTTCGTAGTTCAGCTCCGAATGGGTCACGGTGGCGCGGTGGATCTTGGTCTTGAGCAGGGAGAGGTGCATGGCACGGGACGACGTAAAGGAAAGGGAAATTCTAGCACCCGGGGGCTAGATGGCAGAGGCCGGGCTTGGCCCGCTGCCCGCGGTTCAGGCAGATGACGGACCCTACTGTCAGTGGTGCCCTTTTGAACGGCATTCGACAGTTGGCTGATTCGCCGGGCTTTGCCCGGCAGCTGACGGTTTCTGGCGAACAGCTGGTGGCCAGCAGTTCCTCTGGCTTGGCGGGACGGTGCGGGTTTGCGGGGGACGCCGTGAATCCATCCCTGGAGGCTTGGTCGCGGCATCCATGCCGCTCACACCCCCGCAAACCCGCCCCGACCCGCCTTTGAC
>NZ_JASCOP010000151.1:0-7944 GCF_029959395.1 Stenotrophomonas sp. PS02300 | reverse complement strand
AAGACGGGGTGGATGGCGAATTGAGCGGGGGCAGCCACGCAGGGGGTGGCTCTACCGCGCGGGACCCGTAGAGCCACGCCCTGCGTGGCTGTGGACTACCGATCAGCGCTTCGGAGGCGGCAGGTCCTTCACCGGGTTGGCCTTCAGCCATTCCTGCCGCTGTTCCGGGCTCATGCTGCCCCAGCGCTCGCGCAGGGCATCACGCTGGGCCGGGGTCATGCCGCGCATCTGCGCGAACAGTGCGCGGGCCTGCTCGCGCTGTTCCGGGCTCATGTTCTCGAAGCGGTGGCGGCCGCGCCTGGCCAGCTCACGCTGTTCCGGGGTCATGCTCTGCCAGCGCTGGCCGTGTTGCAGCATGCGCTCGCGCTGCGGCGGCGGCGCGTCGTTCCAGCGGTCACGCACTGGCGCGATCAGCGCATCGCGCTGCTGCGGCGTGAGCTTGTCCCACTCGGGCAGCGTCGTGGTCTGCGCGGCGCTGGCCGCGCTCAGCGACAACAGCACCAGCGCCAGGGTCAGTCGCGGTTTCATGTTCACTCCATTGCCAGGTCGGTGGCGCCCAGCCACAGGTACAGGTCCGGATTCTCGTCGAGCACGTCGCCGCTGTCATCCGCGGCCACGCCCGCCACCTGCACCGGGGGGGCCACCGGCGGGCGGGCGGTGAAGCTGATGCCCAGGCCCAGCGCCACCACCAGCGAACACGCGGTGGCCAGCCACCAGCCGTGCGCGCGCGCCCGCTGCGGCGCATGCCGCGCGGCACGCAGACGCGCCAGCGTGGCCGGGGAGAGCTGGGTCAGCGCATGCGCGTGCAGCTGCGCCAGCGCGGCATCATCGGGAAGGGTGGGGGGCACGGGGCGGCTCACAGTTCAATCTCCAGGTGCTGCTGCAGCGCCTGCCGGGCGCGCGAAAGATGGGTTTTGACCGCGCCTTCGCTGCAGCCCATGGCCGCTGCGGTGGTGGCGCCGTCGAGCTGCTGCAGCACGCGCAGGGTGAAGGCCTCGCGCTGGCGTGCAGGCAGGTCGCGCAATGCCTTGACCAGCGCCGCGTACTGATCGCGCTGCTCATGCGCCTGGGCCGGGCCCGGTCCAGGATCGGCCCAGTCGATGTCGTGGTCACCGGCCAGCTCGTCGCTGCTGCGCCAGAACCGCAGCCGGAAGCCGCGGCGGCGCTGCAGGTCCACCACCCGGCGGCGCAGGATGCTCCAGAACAGCGGCGACCACTCGCCCGCCGGCTTGTCGCGGTAGGCCAGCATGCGCAGCATCGCGTCCTGCACCGCGTCCAGCGCATCGTCACGCTGGCGCAGCCCGGCCTCGGCGAAGCGGAACGCGCGCGGGCCGATGCCGGCCAGGAACGCATCCAGCGACACCGGCAGCGCGGTTTCGGCATCGGCATCGTCGGCCAGGGTCGGCAGGGAAGGGCTCACCAGCACAGGGTAGCGCTCGCGCAGGGGGATACCGTGAGAACGCACCAGCGCGGCATCGGTTGACCGCCCTGCAGAACGGTTCAGCGCATGGTTATGATGCAGGGGACGGGATGACCGCCGGGAAGAGGGACAGCAATGAGCGACGGGTTCGTGGCGTTGTATATCTTCATGCTGGCTGCGATCGCAGGCCACGTGATCATTTCGCGGGTGCCGGTGATCCTGCATACCCCCCTGATGTCCGGGTCCAACTTCATCCACGGCATCGTGCTGATCGGCGCCATGGTGGTGCTGGGCCACGCGCAGACCCCGCTGGAAAAGATCATCGGCTTCATCGCCGTGGTGCTCGGCGCGGGCAATGCCGCCGGTGGCTACGTGGTCACCGAACGCATGCTGGACATGTTCAAGCCCAGCCAGAAGCGCGATGCCGGGGAGAAGGCGCCTTGAACGTCACCACCGCGCAACTGCTGCAGTGGCTGGTGCAGGTGAGCTACCTGGTCGCCGCCACCCTGTTCCTGCTCGGCCTGCAGCGCATGGCCTCGCCCATGACCGCACGCAGCGGCATCCGCTGGGCCGGCCTGGGCATGCTGATCGCCACGGTGGCGACCTTCTTCCTGCCCGACCTGCACAACGTGCCGCTGATCCTGGCCGCAGTGGCGATCGGTACCGGCGTGGCGTGGTGGTCGGCCAAACGCGTGGCCATCACCGACATGCCGCAGATGGTGGCGCTGTACAACGGCATGGGCGGCGGTTCGGCCGCCGCGATCGGCGCGGTGGAACTGCTGCGCTTCTCGTTCCTGGCCAACCGCGATACCACCCATTGGAGCGCGCAGGCCATCGCCGAACTGAGCGCACGGCAGCCCTCGGCAACGGTACTGGCGCTGGCGGTGATCGGCTCGGCGATCGGCGCGGTGTCGCTGTCCGGCTCGATCATCGCCTGGGCCAAGCTCGACGGGCGGCTGGACCGGCGCGTGACTTTCCCCGGCCAGCAGGCCTTCAACCTGCTGGTCGCGCTTGCGGTCGTCGTGTTGGGGATCTGGGCAGCGGTGAGCCTGAGCCCGGTGGCGATCATCAGCTTCTTCGTGGTGGCGCTGGCGCTGGGCGTGTTGATGACCCTGCCGATCGGCGGTGCCGACATGCCGGTGGTGATCTCGCTGTACAACGCATTCACCGGCCTGGCGGTCGCCTTCGAAGGTTACGTGCTCGGCAACGAGGCGCTGATCATCGCCGGCATGATGGTCGGCGCGGCCGGCATCCTGCTGACCCGGTTGATGGCCAAGGCGATGAACCGGCCGATCAGCGGCGTGCTGTTCTCCAACTTCGGCGGGGGTGGCACGGCGCAGGAAATCACCGGCGCGCAGAAGCCGATCGAAGCCAGCGACGTGGCCGCCATGCTGGCCTTCGCCGAACGCGTGGTGATCGTGCCCGGCTACGGCATGGCCGTGGCCCAGGCCCAGCACAAGGTGTGGGAACTGGCGCAGCGGCTGATCGAGCGCGGCATCAAGGTGAAATTCGCGATCCACCCGGTGGCCGGGCGCATGCCGGGCCACATGAACGTGCTGCTGGCCGAAGCGGGGGTGCCGTACGACCTGATCGCCGACATGGACGACATCAACCCCGAGTTCCCCACCACCGACGTGGTGCTGGTGATCGGCGCCAACGACGTGGTCAACCCGGTGGCGCGCACCGACCCGGCCAGCCCGATCTACGGCATGCCGATCCTGGACGTGGTCAACGCCCGCAACGTGGTGGTGATCAAGCGCGGCAAGGGCACCGGCTTCGCCGGGATCGAGAACGCGCTGTTCTACGCCGACAACGCACGCATGCTCTACGGCGACGGCGCCGGCGCGGCCAGCGCGCTGGTCAGCGAATTGAAGGCCCTGGACGGCGGGCATTGACCGAAAAGCATCTGGAGGCACAGCCCCCCTGAGTCAGGGGGGCAGCCGCGAAGCGGCGGGGGTCTGGGTGAATGATGATGCGCGGGGCCCGCGGTTTGCGCAGCGAACCGTGGGAGCGCCAGCGCAGAATGCGTTGGCGTTACCGCGCGATCCACCATCCAACTACCAGCGCAACACCGAGCCAGAGCACCTCGCCAACCCCGTTGGCCAGCTGAACCAACGTGAACGCCATGAACGGCCCCATGCGCAACGCTGATTCCCACGGATCCAGTCCCAGCGAGCCGCCCAGGTAGGCCGAGGCGATGCCCCAGTTGGCGGCCAGCGCCACCAGCACGGTGCCCAGCAGGGTCAACGCCACCCGCGGCAGGCCGCCGCGCAGGTTGCCCAGGCGCAGCATGAAACCCAGCTCCAGGGCCACCAGCACGGCCATCCAGCCCGCCTGGCGGCCGCTCAGCAGTGCGATGAACAACCAGGCCAGCGTGGCCGTGACGACTCCAAGCAGCAACAGCGGGGGCCAGAGCCAGTGGGCGGACCTGGCGGGCGCAGAGGTGGGCGGCATGCATTCTTCCTTTGGTCCACCACAGGATACCGGCTTGCGGGGTGACCGGCGCGTGGCCGGCCGCTGGGCTAAAATGAGCGCCTTGCGGGAATTGGCCGCGACCCCATATCGATCCACATGTACTCCCGTAGCAGCGAACCCGTCCACTTCGAACGCGACTGCGAGGCCGTCATGGTCCCGCAGGGCGAAACGGTCACCTTGCCCGCCGGCAGCTATGGGTACATCACCCAGGCGCTGGGCGGCAGCTATACCGTGTTCGTCGAAGGCAATCTGTTCCGCATCGCCGGCAAGGACGGCGACGCCATGGGCAAGGAACCGCCCGCGCCGCTGGAACTGCCCGCCGACGCCTCCGACGAGGAGGTCGAAAAACTGGTCTGGCAGCAGCTGCGGACCTGCTTCGACCCCGAGATCCCGTTCAACATCGTCGACCTGGGCCTGGTCTACGAAGTGGAGCTCAAGCACCTGGACGATGGCCAGCGCGAGGTCGACGTCAAGATGACCCTGACCGCGCCGGCCTGTGGCATGGGCGATATCCTCGTCGACGACGTGCGCAGCAAGCTGGAAATGATCCCGACCGTGGCCGAAGCCGATGTCGAACTGGTGTTCGACCCGCCGTGGAACCAGCACATGATGTCCGAGGCCGCCCGCCTTGAAACCGGCATGCTGTAATTGAACCCGTAACCAGAACAGGAAATTTCCGGTGTCCCAGTCTTCCGTGAGCTTCACCACCACCCGTTCCGCCCAGCCGCGCAGCAGCGAGGAGCGTGAACGCATCCTGGCCGCCCCCGGTTTTGGTCTGCACTTCACCGACCACATGGTGGAAGTGCGGTGGGACAAGGACACCGGCTGGCACAACGCCAGCGTGCGCCCGTACGGCCCGCTGCAGCTGGACCCGGCCGCCGCGGTGCTGCACTACGGCCAGGAAATCTTCGAAGGCATCAAGGCCTACCGGCATGCCGACGGCTCGATCTGGACCTTCCGCCCGGATGCCAACGGCCGCCGCCTGCAGCGTTCGGCGCAGCGCCTGGCGCTGCCGGAACTGCCGGTGGAGATCTTCGTCGAATCGCTCAAGCAGCTGATCGCCGTGGACGCCAGCTGGGTGCCGTCGGCCGACGAATCCAGCCTGTACTTCCGCCCGTTCATGATCGGCGATGAAGCCTTCCTCGGCGTGCGCGGCGCGCAGAAGGCCGGCTACTACGTGATCGCCAGCCCGGCCGGCCCGTACTTCGCCAAGGGCGTAGCCCCGGTGTCGATCTGGCTGTCCACCGAATATGCGCGTGCGGCCAAGGGCGGCACCGGTGCGGCCAAGTGCGGTGGCAACTATGCCGCCTCGCTGCTGCCGCAGCAGAAGGCGCAGGCGCAGGGCTGCTCGCAGGTGCTGTTCCTGGATCCGGTCGAAGGCAAGTACCTGGAAGAACTGGGCGGCATGAACGTATTCCTGGTCTACAAGGACGGCACCCTGGTGACCCCGGCGCTGTCCGGCAGCATCCTGGAAGGCATCACCCGCGAAAGCATCCTGCAGCTGGCCCGCGACCGCGGCATGAAGGTCGAAGAGCGCAAGGTGACCATCGACGAGTGGAAGCGGGGCGTGACCTCGGGCGAGATCGCCGAAGTGTTCGCCTGCGGTACCGCCGCGGTGGTCACCCCGATCGGCCAGCTGAAGGGCGAAGGCTTCTCGGTGGGCGACCTGACCGCCCCGGCCGGTGAAGTGACCATGTCGCTGCGCAAGGAACTGACCGACATCCAGTACGGCCGCCTGCCGGACCGCCATGGCTGGCTGGTGCGCCTGGACGGTTGATCGTTCGAAGTCATTGAACACCCCAAGGCCCGCCTGGCAACAGGCGGGCCTTTTTCATGTCCGGCATTCCTCGTCTGAACGATCCAAACGCGCCCAACTCATTGACGCGCAAGCAATGTCTTGGTCATGACGCGCAAGACAGTGACGCAGGACACGAATTGCACCCGGCGTGACCGCATCGGCACGCGGAAGTTTCTTCACATTCACAAACCGTTGACCCGAAAAGTCTCAGATCGAAACTTTCACAACCCTGAAAGCGGGCTGAAACATTGTTGGGCTGAATCGAAACCACTAGCGTCCGGGGTCGGGCGGTTTCGCAGGGGAAAACCGATCCGTCTTCCAGGTTCGATCCAAGCCACCGCTCCACAGCGCCGGATCGAACCGACCTTTGCCGCCTCGACGGCTCCTCACGACTTGAAGGGAATTCCGATGTCTCATGATTCGCAGCGCTTGCGTCAGCGTGCCTTGGTTGTACTCGGTGGTTCGGTGCTTTCGACCCTGCTCCTGGCGGCTCCGGCGTTCGCCGGCGACGTGCAGTTGAGTGGCCTGGCCTCGGCCCCGACCCACCAGCGTTTCATCGTCAAGTACAAGGACGGCGCCACCGACGTCGCCACCCCGACCGCGCTGGCCAGTTCGCTCAAGGCCGCCGCCCAGGCCGTTCCGGCCGCGCAGGGTCGCGCGCTGGGCCTGCAGAAGCTGCGCCAGCTGGCCATTGGCCCGACCGTGGTCAAGGCCGACCGTCCGCTGGATGCGGCCGAATCGGAACTGCTGATGCGCCGCCTGGCCGCCGACCCGAACGTGGAATACGTCGAAGTCGACCAGCTGATGCACGCCACCTTGGTGCCCAACGACAGCCGCCTGTCCGAGCAGTGGGGCTTCGGCACCAGCAACGCCTCGATCAACGTGCGCCCGGCATGGGACAAGGCCACCGGCACCGGCGTGGTGGTGGCGGTGATCGACACCGGCATCACCAACCATCCGGATCTGAACGCCAACATCCTGCCCGGCTATGACTTCATCAGCGACGCCGCGATGGCCCGCGATGGCGGTGGCCGCGACAACAACGCCAACGACGAAGGCGACTGGTACGCCGCCAACGAATGCGGCGCCGGCTACCCGGCCTCCAATTCCAGCTGGCACGGCACCCACGTGGCCGGCACCATCGCCGCGGTGACCAACAACACCACCGGCGTGGCCGGTACTGCCTACAACGCCAAGGTCGTTCCGGTGCGCGTGCTGGGCAAGTGCGGCGGCTACACCTCCGACATCGCCGATGCCATCGTGTGGGCCTCCGGCGGCACCGTCAGCGGCGTGCCGGCCAATGCCAACCCGGCCGAAGTGATCAACATGTCCCTCGGCGGCGGCGGCACCTGCTCGACCACCTACCAGAACGCCATCAACGGCGCGGTGTCGCGCGGCACCACCGTGGTGGTGGCAGCGGGCAACAGCAATACCAACGTGTCCTCGTCGGTGCCGGCCAACTGCGCCAACGTGATCGCGGTAGCCGCCACCACCTCGGCCGGCGCCCGCGCCAGCTTCTCCAACTACGGTGCCGGCATCGATGTCTCGGCGCCGGGCCAGGCGATCCTGTCCACGCTCAACAGCGGCACCACCGTGCCGGGCGCGGCCTCGTATGCGTCCTACAACGGCACCTCGATGGCGGCCCCGCACGTGGCCGGCGTGGTCGCGCTGGTGCAGTCGGTCGCGCCGACCGCATTGTCGCCGGCGGCCATTGAAACGCTGCTCAAGAACACCGCACGGGCCCTGCCGGGCGCCTGCAGCGGCGGCTGCGGTGCCGGTATCGTCGATGCGGATGCGGCCGTCACCGCCGCGCTGGGCGGGACCAACCCGAACCCGGGCACCGGCACGCTGCAGAACAACGTGCCGGTCAGCGGCCTGGGTGCTTCCAGCGGTGCGTCGCTGGCCTACACCGTGGCCGTGCCGTCGGGCAGATCGCAGCTGAAGGTCACCATCGCCGGCGGCAGTGGCGATGCGGACCTGTACGTGCGTTCGGGCAGCGCGCCCACCGACACCGTGTACACCTGCCGCCCGTACCTGAGCGGCAACAATGAAACCTGCACGATCAACGCCCCGGCCGCGGGGACCTGGCACGTCCGGGTGAAGGCTTACAGCACCTTCTCCGGCGTGACCCTGACCGCGCAGTACTGAGGAAAAGGTCGCCCGACCAACGGTCGGGCGCTACCGACGCATGAGGCGGTTACCGCCTCATGCGTCCTCGAATCGATTCGCAGCGACGTTGTTGCGCACGTGT
>NZ_JASCOP010000150.1:0-7992 GCF_029959395.1 Stenotrophomonas sp. PS02300 | reverse complement strand
CTGCGGGACTGTCAAAAACATGGATGTTTTTGCCAAGCCCCCACGGATGGGTTTACGGCGTGTCCCGCAGGGGGCTACCCGTCGGCCTCCCAGCTCGCAGCAACAAAGACGCTGCCGTCGCCTCGAAGCCAAACGACCACGACCAAGGCAACAAAAAACCCGGCCGAAGCCGGGTTTTCTGATTGCATCAACAACGACCGGAAATCAGTCGCCCTGCTGCTTCTGCATGTGCTCCCAACGCTCCTGGGCGTCGATAGTGCGTTCGGCGGTCAGGCGCGCTTCGAGGCGGTCCAGGCCGATTTCTTCGCCGGTGTCGACGCAGAAGCCGTAGTCGCCGTCTTCCAGGCGCTTGAGCGTGCTGTTGATCTTGCCGATCAGCTTGCGGTAACGGTCGCGGGTACGCAGTTCCAGCGAGTTTTCGGTCTCGCGGGTGGCGCGCTCGGCTTCGTCACCGATGTCACGCACTTCTTCCTGCAGGTTGGCGATGGTCTGCTTGGATTCCTCGACCAGTTCATTGCGCCAGTGCTGCAGGCGCTGGCGGAAATACTCCAGCTGCAGCGGGCTCATGTACTCCTCTTCCGCGCTCGGCTTGTAGCCGTCGGGCAGGATCGGACGACCCGTGGCTTCGTCGGTCTTGTATTCGACCACCTTGACCTTGGTGCGCGGGGCCGGGGCGGACGAGCGCGCTGCCACGGCAACGGCGACCTTGCCAACCGGACGCGAGACGGGCTTGGGGGCGGATTCGGATTTCACGGGAGTTTTTGCAGGCGATTTCGAAACGGGCACGGGATTCTTGTTTTGCGGGGCTTTCGGCGCGGGGGCTGCCGCCACCGGCTTCGGCGCGGGGGCCGGAGCGGGAGCAGGCTTGGCCGCGGCCTTGGCCGGGACAGACTTGGCCGGAGCCGGCGGAGCCGGCTTCGGTGCGGACTTCACTACGGGTGCTGCAACCGGCTTGGCCGCCGGCTTGGTTGCCACCGGCTTGCTGGCCGGCTTGGTGGCCTTTACCGGCTTGGCCGGTGCTGGCTTGGCAACCGCTTTTTTCGCCGGCGCGGTCTTGGCCGCCGGCGTTACGGATTTCTTGGCCACGGGCTTGCTGGCGGGCGCGGCCTTTTTAACCGGCGCTTTAGCGACGGGCTTCTTGGCCACGGTCTTCTTTGCGGCCGGCTTGGGTGCCGGCTTGGCAGCGGCCTTCTTCACCGGAGCCTTGGCGACTGCGGCCTTCTTGGCAGGCGCCTTCTTGGCCGCCGCCTTCTTCACGGGTGCCGTCCTGGCCGCCGGTTGTTTGGATGCAGGCTTGCCCGCCGGCTTCGCAGCCGGTTTCTTGGCAACGGTTTTAGCCGCCAACTTCTTAGCAACAGGCTTGGCGGTTTTCTTGGCGGCCTTGACGGCCTTCTTTGCAGTTTTTTTAGCAGCCACGAAACGCTCTTCCTTGGTTTCCCCGGGGCCCGGGAAAGCGGGCCTTTATAGCCTACCCGACCAGCAGCAGCAACCACTCCGCCTACTCCGTTCAGCCGGGGAGCACGGCGGGGTGCAGCGAGCTGCGCAGTTCGGAACCTGACCCGGCGATGGCGCCGGGGCGGCCCCGCCGCGCACCAGCGCGGACGGGTCCAACACCCCATCCTGCGACAAATGCGGCCTTCATGCCAACTGCTCTAAGATTGGGGGGTGATCTCCCACCTGCTCATTGCCCTGTTGCGCTTCTACAAGCGCTTCATCAGCCCCCTGCTTGGGCCGCGCTGCCGGTTCATGCCGAGCTGTTCTGAATACGCCATGCAGGCCATCGCCACGCACGGCCCCGCGCGTGGCAGCTGGCTGGCCGCGCGCCGGCTGGGGCGCTGCCATCCCTTCCATCCCGGTGGCGTGGACGAGGTGCCGCCGCGCACCGGCCATGCCGATTGCCGCTGCACAGGAAAACACTGAAATGCCCTCCACGCTCATCGTCAACGCCCGCATGGTCAACGAAGGCCGCATCTTCGACGGCGACCTGCGCATCGACAACGGCCGCATCGCGCAGATCGGCACCGGCCTGCAGCCGCAGGACGGCGATACGGTGGTCGATGCCGCCGGCCGCTGGCTGCTGCCCGGGATGATCGACGACCAGGTGCACTTCCGCGAACCCGGCCTGACCCACAAGGGCGACATCGCCACCGAATCGGCCGCTGCGGTGGCCGGGGGCCTGACCAGCTTCATGGACATGCCCAACACCAACCCGCCGACGCTGAACGCGGCGGCCCTGCAGGCCAAATACGACGCTGCGGCCGGTCGCGCGCGCGCCAACTACGGCTTCTACATGGGCGCCAGCAACGACAACCTGGCCGACATCAAGGTGGTCGACCCCAAGACCTCGCCGGGCATCAAGGTCTTCATGGGCGCCTCCACCGGCAACATGCTGGTGGACAACCCGGAAACGCTGGACGCGATCTTCAAGTACGCGCCCACGCCGATCATCACGCACTGCGAAGACACGCCGATGATCGACATCAAGGCGAAGGAGTACGCCGAAAAGTACGGCGATGCGCTCAGCGCCGAGCAGCACCCGGACATCCGCTCGCGCGAGGCCTGCCTGAAGTCGTCGGAGCTGGCCGTGGCGCTGGCGAAGAAGCACGGCACCCGCCTGCACGTGCTGCACATTTCCACCGCCGATGAGCTGAAGCTGTTCGAGAAGGGCCCGCTGATCCGCGCCGATGGCAGCCGCAAGCAGATCACCGCCGAAACCTGCATCCACTTCCTGCGCTTTGACCGCACCGATTACGCGCGGCTGGGCAACCTGATCAAGTGCAACCCGGCGATCAAGGAAGTGAGCGACCGCGAGGCGCTGACGCAGGCCGTGGCCGACGACGTGATCGACGTGCTGGCGACCGACCACGCCCCGCACACCTGGGAAGAAAAGCAGAAGCCGTATGCGCAGGCGCCGTCGGGCCTGCCGCTGGTGCAGTACGCATTGGTGGCGGCGCTGGAGCTGGTGCACGAAGGCAAGCTTGAGATCACCCAAGTGGTGCAGAAGTTCGCGCACGCACCGGCGCAGCTGTTCGATGTGAGCCAGCGCGGCTACCTGCGCGAAGGCTACTGGGCCGACCTGGTGCTGGTGGAGGACGTGCCGTTCACCGTGAAGCGCGAAGACGTGCTGTCCAAGTGCGCGTGGTCGCCGTTTGAAGGCATGACCTTCCGTTCGCGCGTGGCCTCGACCTGGGTCAACGGCCAGCTGGCCTGGGACGGCACCCAGCTGGTGGGCGCGCCGAACGGCCAGCGCATGAGCTACGACCGCTGATGCGGGCAACCGTGCTGGGCCTGGGCCTGCTGGCCCTGGCCCCGGTGGCCGCGATCGGCCTGTTGCCCTCGCCCGCCCTGGCCCAGGCTGACGCGCGCGTGGTGTTTCCGGCCAGCGCCTCGCAGGGCGCGATGGTGATCGGCAAGGTGCCGGCCGGCAGCGTGGTGCAGTACGCCGGCCGCACGCTGCGGGTGAGCGGTTACGGCAGCGTGGTGTTCGGTATCGGCCGCGATGAGAAGGGGCCGTTGCAGGTACAGGTGCAGCGCCCCGACGGCGGCAGCGAAACGGTGAACATCGCGGTGACCCCGCGTGACTGGCCGGTGGAGCGCGTCAACGGCGTGCCGCCCAAGACCGTGAACCCGCCGCCGGCGATCGCCGAGCGGATCAAGCGCGAGCAGGCGCAGGTGACGGCGGCGCGGGCGCGCGATGACAACCGCGCCGATTTCGCCCAGGCCTTCATCTGGCCGGTGCAGGGCCGCATCAGCGGCCGCTTCGGCAATGCGCGGGTCTACAACGGGCAGCCCGGTTCGGGCCATTCGGGGATGGATATCGCAGTGCCGACCGGAACGCCGGTAAAGGCACCGGCCGCGGGTGTGGTGACGTTTGCCGGGCCGGATCTGTACCTCACCGGCGGCACGTTGCTGCTGGATCACGGCTTCGGGATCAGTTCGAATTTCCTGCACCTGTCGCGGATCGACGTGAAGGTCGGCGACCGGGTGGAACAGGGCCAGGTGATTGCCGCAGTCGGCGCGACCGGCCGTGCGACCGGCCCGCACCTGCACTGGGGCATGAACTGGTTTGATACCCGCATCGACCCGCTGCTGGTGCTCGAACGGGGCAAGTAACCGGCGGCCCGTACCACCGGGGTGGGTAGGGTCGGTTCCCAAACGACCGCCGATACCGGTGCCACATCCGGTAACGCATGACCTCAAACGAAGGCGCGTCTCCGACAGAGGTCATGCGTCCCAGCGCCGATCATCATGGTCGGCAGTCGTTTGGGAACCGACTCTACCGACGGCCCTTCACGCCCCGCGCCACCCGGCGACGGCACGTCACCCCCGGGCGGCCCACCAGGTGCGCAGCAGGGTGCGTACGGGGGTGGCCTTGAGCTCGCGCCCCTGCGACCACGCCTGCTGCCGCGCGCGCGCCAGCGAGGCGTACAGGCGGCGCGGACGCGGGCCGGCAACGCGGGCCGGCCACTGGCGCACCAGTTGCTGCGCCCAGCGCTGCGTGGCATCGCCATCGGCCTGGGCCAGCAGCGAACGCGGCACCGCCGCCACGCCCGCTTCATGCAGGCGCTGGGCCAGGGCCTGCAGCACGACCGGGGTGGCCACGTCGCCGCGCGCCGGGGTGGCGAACATCACCGCTTCCACCGCCGCCACGGCGGCGCCGTAGGCCTGCAGGGCGCGCTGCGCCTGCGCCGGGTCGACCGGTACGGCGCGTGCTTCGATCAGGTCCGGCAAGGCAGCCGCCAGTTCGCCCCACGGTGCGCGCACCGGTTCCAGCACCCGCCCCAGCGGATGCCGCGAACGCTGCGCGGCCCAGCTGCGCAGCTCTTCGCCCCACCACGCCAGCTTGGCGTCGGCGGGCATCGGGTCGCCGGCGATGTTGAGGATGTCGTCGAATTCCTGCAGCAGCGCGAACCACGCCACCACCAGGGTGCGCTGGGACTCGGCGATGAACGGCTCGGCCACCTGCCATTCCGGCCAGCGGGTCCGCCATTTGTCGAGGAAGCTGTCTAGGGCGGTGGAGGTGGTCATCAGGGTATTCCTTGTGGAGCGCGTATCGACCAACGGTCGATACCTACCAGTGTTGTGCGGCCAGCGTTACCGGCGCGAAGCGGGCCAAGCGGCTGACTCTTGCAACTCGGCCGGCTGTTCGATCATCACCTCCGCGCCCCAGGCCAACGGGTCGTCGGCGTCGAGGCGGTAACCCCACAGGGCGGCGACCGAGGCCACGCCGGCGGCATTGGCGGCGACGATGTCGCGCTCGTCGTCGCCGACGTAGATGCAGGTGCCCGGGTCGATGCCCATGCGCTCGGCAGCGGCCAGCAGCGGCAGCGGGTGCGGCTTGCGCTGGGCCAGGGTGTCGCCGCCGATCAGGACCGCGCAGCGGGTTTCCCAGCCCAGCTGCGGCAGGATCAGCCGCGCCAGGTATTCGGGCTTGTTGGTGACGATGCCCCAGGCACAGCCCGACGCCTCCAGTGCGTCGAGCATGCCGGCCACGCCGTCGAACAGCACCGCGTGCTGGCCGATCAGCGCTTCGTAGCGATCCAGGAACTCGGGCACCAGCGCGTCACGCGCCTCCTGCCCCAGTTCGGGAAACGCCACCGCCACCATCGCCCGCGACCCCTTGGACACCACCGGGCGCAGCGCGTCCAGCGTGATCGGGGCGCGCGCGCGTGCGGCCAGCATCGCGTTGGCGGTGGCCAGCATGTCCGGCGCGCTGTCGAGCAGCGTGCCGTCCAGGTCGAACAGGACTGCCTGCGGGAAACCGGACTCAGCCACGGCCGTCAGCGTCGGGCTTGACCGCGTGGGCCAGGTAGTTGATGTCGGTGCGCGAGCTCAGGCGCGCGCGGTTGCGCCACGGCTCGTAGGCCATGCCGCTGACATCGCGCAGGGAGAAATCGGCCTCGCGCAGCCACTTGCCCAGCTCGGCCGGCTTGATGAAATCCTGGTAGTGGTGCGTGCCCTTGGGCAGCAGGCGCGCGATGTACTCGGCGCCGACGATGGCCACGGCAAAGGCGGCCGGGGTGCGGTTGACGGTGGACAGGAACAGCTGGCCGCCCGGCTTGAGCAGGAGGTGGCAGGCGGCGATGATCGCGCCCGGGTCCGGCACGTGCTCCAGCATTTCCATGCAGGTGACCACGTCGAAACTGCCCGGCTGTTCGGCGGCCAGGTCTTCGGCGGCCTGCACGCGGTAATCCACGGTCACGCCGGATTCCAACCCGTGCAGGCGTGCCACCTTGACCAGCTCGGGGGCCAGGTCGATGGCGGTCACGTCCGCGCCGGCCTGGGCCAGCGCTTCACTGAGCAGGCCGCCACCGCAGCCGATGTCGAGCACGCGCGAACCGCGCAGCGTGACGCGGTCCGCAACGTATTTCAGGCGCACCGGGTTCAGCGCGTGCAGCGGCTTCTGCGGGCCGTCAGCGTCCCACCAGCGGTTGGCGAGCGCGGCGAACTTGTCCAGTTCGGCCTGGTCGAAATTGGTGGAAGCGTGGGGGGCGTTCATGGGTGTCCTTTCGCGCTCAGGCGCGGATGTGACGGATGCGCTCGCGCCACTGGCGGGCGTTGGCAACAATCGCGGCGGTGTCCATGCCGACCAGCTCGCGCTGGAGCAGCTTGGGCTGCCCGGCAATCCAGACATCGCTGACCTGGTGGCGGCCGGCGGCGTACACCAGCTGCGACAGCACGTGGTGCAGCGGCTGGGTTTCCAGCGCCGACAGGTCCACGCAGACCAGGTCGGCCTGCTTGCCCACTTCGATCGAGCCGATGCGGTCGCCGAAGCCCAGCGCGCGGGCGCCGCCCAGGGTGGCTGCACGCAGCGTGGTGGCCGCGTCCAGCGCGGTGGCGTCGTTGGCCACGGCCTTGGCCAGGATCGCCGCGGTGCGGTTTTCGCTGAACATGTCCAGGTCGTTGTTGCTGGCGCAGCCGTCGGTGCCGATCGCCAGGTTGACCCCGGCGCGCTGCAGTGCGCAGGCCGGGCAGAACCCGGAGGCCAGCTTGAGGTTGGATTCGGGGCAATGCACCACGCTCACGCCGCGTTCGGCGCACAGGTGGATTTCCGCTTCGGTCAGCTGGGTCATGTGCACCGCGATCAGGCGGTCGTTGACCAGGCCCAGGCGGTCCAGCCGCGCCAGCGGGCGCTGGCCATGCAGCTTGATCGAATCGCTGATTTCCTGCGCGGTTTCATGCGTGTGCAGGTGCACCTGCATGTCCAGCTGGTCGGACAGCATGCGCACGCGTTCGAAGTTGGCGTCGTTGACGGTGTACGGCGCGTGCGGGGCGAACGAGGTACCGATCAGCGGGTCGTTGCGCCACTGGTCGTGCAGCTCGCCGGCCTTGGCGAAGTACTCATCGTCGGTCTTGGCCCAGGCGGTGGGGAAATCGATGATCACCGCGCCGACCAGCGCACGGAAGCCGTGCTGCTTGTAGACCGCGGCCTGGACGTCGGCGAAGAAGTAGTTTTCGTTGGCGCAGGTGGTGCCACCGCGCAGCATTTCGGCGATGGCCAGGGTGGTGCCGTCGGCCACGAATTCCGGGCCGATCACCGCCGCTTCCACCGGCCAGATGTGCTGCTGCAGCCACACCATCAACGGCAGGTCGTCGGCCACGCCGCGCAGCAGCGTCATCGGGTTGTGCGTATGCGCGTTGACCAGGCCCGGCATCAGCGCCGCATCGGGGCGCGAGACCACCTGGCGGGCGCTGAAGCGCGCGCGCGCTTCGGCACGCGGCAGGATCGCCACGATTTCACTGCCGCGCACAGCCACGGCATGGTCTTCCAGCACCACCGCATGCGGTTCGATCGGGACCACGTAACCGGCTTCGATCAAGAGGTCACAGGGTTCGGGAATGCGGTTGGTGTCGGTCATGCGGTCTCGCTTTGTCGATGAATCATTACGACAGCGCCGGGCAGTGCCCGGCGCCACCGTCATTAGACCGGGGTCGAATTACTTGCCTGCGCGGGCCGAATACTCGCCCGAGCGGGTGTCGACCTTGATGATT
>NZ_JASCOP010000014.1:0-54284 GCF_029959395.1 Stenotrophomonas sp. PS02300 | reverse complement strand
GCGGGGGGGGGCACCCCACACGGGGGGGGCCCCTACGGGGGTGGGGGTGGCGGGGTCACGACCAACGGGCGTGACCTACACGCGGTAGCGCACGACCGTTGGTCGTGCGCCTCAGGGAAATCAATCCCCCTCGTGCTCCGGATGCGCCTTCCAATACCCCTTCGAGCGGATCCAGTCCTTCGGCACGCCCAGGTGCCCCTCCACGTACTTGCGCATCATCCGCGCCCGGCGCGATTCGGTGGCGATCCAGTAGAACGTATCGCCCTCCGGCTCCTCGAAATCGGTCAGCACGTCCTCCAGCAGGGTGCTGGTGGCCGCATCAAACCCATTGCGCTCCAGCCACGACACCCGGATGCGTTCATCTTCCGGCAGCTCCTGGCGGTCATCCGCTTCCGGAATCTCGATATACACATCCGCCCGCGCGCCTTCCGGCAGCGTCTCCAGCCAGCGACCGATGGCCGGCAGCGCCGTCTCATCGCCAAACAGCACATAGGTATCGAAGTCATCGGCGGTGATATGCGAGCCACGCGGCCCACCCACCGCAATCGCGTCGCCGGCCATGGCATTGGCCGCCCAGCGCGAGGCCACGCCATCGCCGTGCATCACGAAGTCGATGGCCAGCTCCTTGGCTTCCAGGTCCCACCAGCGCGGGGTGTAATCGCGGGCGGGCGAGGGCTCTTGGCCTTCCGGGTAGCGCGGGCCTTCCGGGGTCATGGTGGGCACCACGAACTGGCCTTCCGCATTCGGGAAGAACAGCTTCACGTGGTCATCCGGCGAGGGCGACTCAAAGCCCTCCAGCGCCTCACCGCCCACGATCACCCGGCGCATGCACGGGCTGATTTCCTCGGTGCGCAGCATCTGCAGCGGGCGGAACTTCACGGTGTGGCGCACCAACTTGTTTTCATGCAGAGCCATGGCGATGTACCTGTTTCAAAGCCGCCGCAGCGGCGTAGGGGGAAAGACCTGGCTGGCGAAACGCGGGCGGGGTCGAATAAGGGGAAGAACGGTTCAGCGGCCCTGCGCGCGGATCTGCGCCGCAGCCTCGCGCAGCGCCTGGGCCACCGCCACGGCGTTGTCGACCTGCCAACGCGCGTGGTGCAGGCCCAGCGCCTGCTTCAGCTCGCGCATCGCATCGCGCACCACCGGCGGCAGGTTGGCCTTGGCGATCGAGCGCGCGCTGTGGCGCACCCGGTGCAGCGCCGCGTCCACCTCCTCGCGCTGGGCGGCCAGTTCGGCTTGGCCCAGCGCAGTGAGCTGGTAGCGCTTGCGCCCGGCCTCTTCCAGCGCGCTGACCCAGCCGGCGGCCTCGAACTGCGCCAGCACCGGGTAGATCGAACCCGCGCTGGGCGTGTACACCCGCACGAACATCTCACTGATGCACTGGATCAGCTCATAGCCATGGCGCGGCTGCGCCGCCAGCAGCGACAGCACCAGCAGGCGCAGGTCGCCGCGGCTGAGCGGCCGGGACGTCAGCGGACGGGCAGGGCCATCCAGATCACGGGGAGCGGTCATTTCGATATATCGAATGAAGTGCGCAAACGATATATCGAAAACCCCCGGCCGTGTAGGGTCACGCCATGCGTGACTGCGCGCACGTTCAGCAACCATTGACCCCGGAAGGACCGCGCCCAGCGAGGCATGGCCTCGCTCTACCCGGTCCGCCGGCCACCACAACGCTTCGTCCCCCAGGTAGAACACTCCCCAGGTTCCACGCCCACATGACAGCGCTAGCCAACGCAGGCGCCCTGAAACCGCCCGTGGAACCCGCTCAAGACAGCGCGCCACTGTCGCCCCATGTCCCCAAGACACAACCGCACCACTTCCATACGCACCCGTAGCGAAGTAAGCAAACCCATTGGTGCGCTACACTTTGCGGCTAGAAATCTAAAACAGTCGCGCGCGTGCGTGCGGTCATGGGAGCGCTAATGAACTGGTTGAACGAGGTGCTGAACAACGACCCGAATCCTGTGGAAACCCAGGAATGGATCGAGTCGCTGAAGGCCGTTATTGATGTCGAGGGCCCTGAGCGCGCGCATCAACTGTTGGAAGGCATGGTGGAACTGACCCGTCGTTCGGGTGCTTACCTGCCGTTCTCTCCCACCACCGAGTACGTGAACACCATCGCGCCGACCCTGGAGGCCAAGAGCCCGGGCAACGCCGAACTGGAATGGCGCATTCGTTCCATCATCCGTTGGAACGCCATGGCCACCGTGGTGCGCGCCAACCGCAAGCCGGGCGACCTGGGCGGCCACATCGCCAGCTTCGCTTCGGGTGCCACGCTGTACGACGTGGGCTTCAACCACTTCTGGCGCGCCCCCAGCGACAACCACCCCGGCGACCTGCTCTTCATCCAGGGCCACAGCGCCCCGGGCATCTATGCGCGTTCGTTCCTCGAAGGCCGCATCGACGAGCAGCAGCTGGACAAGTTCCGCATGGAAGTCGATGGCGGTGGCCTTTCCAGCTACCCGCACCCGTGGCTGATGCCCGATTACTGGCAGACCCCCACCGTGTCGATGGGCCTGGGCCCGCTGGCCGCCATCTACCAGGCGCAGTTCCTGCGTTACCTGGAAAACCGTGGCCTGATCGAAAAGAGCGACCGCAAGGTGTGGTGCTTCATCGGCGACGGCGAATCGGACGAACCGGAAACCCTGGGCGCCATCGCGCTGGCCGGCCGTGAAGGCCTGGACAACCTGATCTTCGTGGTGAACTGCAACCTGCAGCGCCTCGATGGCCCGGTGCGCGGCAACGGCAAGATCATCCAGGAACTGGAAGGCGTGTTCCGTGGCGGCGGCTGGAATGTCATCAAGCTGCTGTGGGGCGGTTACTGGGATGCCCTGCTGGCCAAGGACACCAACGGTGTGCTGCGCAAGCTGATGATGGAAACCGTCGACGGCGAATACCAGAACTGCAAGGCCTTCGGTGGCGCGTACACGCGCGAGCATTTCTTCGGCAAGTACCCCGAAACCGCCGCCATGGTGGCCGGTCTTTCCGACGACGACATCTGGCGCCTCAACCGTGGTGGCCACGACCCGCACAAGGTGTACGCCGCCTACCACGAGGCCGTGAACACCAAGGGCATGCCCACCGTGATCCTGGCCAAGACGGTCAAGGGCTACGGCATGGGCAGCGCCGGTGAAGCGCTCAACCCGACCCACCAGACCAAGAAGCTGGACGACGAAGCGGTCAAGCACTTCCGCGACCGCTTCAACATTCCGGTGACCGACGCGCAGCTGGCCGATGGCCAGGTGCCGTTCTACCACCCGGGCCCGGACTCGCCGGAAGTGAAGTACCTGCAGGAGCGTCGCGCCGCACTGGGCGGTTACCTGCCGCAGCGCCGCCGCAAGGCCACCAAGAGCTTCAACGCACCGAAGCTGGAAACCTACGAACGCCTGCTCAAGAGCAGCGGCGAGCGCAGCTACTCCACCACCATGGCCTTCGTTCAGAGCCTGAACATCACCCTGCGCGACAAGGAACTGGGCCCGCACATCGTGCCGATCGTGGCCGACGAAGCCCGTACCTTCGGCATGGAAGGCCTGTTCCGCCAGATCGGCATCTACGCCCCGTTCGGCCAGAAGTACAAGCCGGTCGACGCAGACCAGCTCATGTTCTACCGCGAAGACCAGAGCGGCCAGGTGCTGCAGCAGGGCATCAGCGAGCCGGGCGCCATCAGCTCCTGGATGGCCGCCGGTACCAGCTACTCGGTTTCCAACGTGCCGATGCTGCCGTTCTACATCTACTACAGCATGTTCGGCTTCCAGCGCGTGGGCGACATTGCCTGGCAGGCCGCCGACATGCGTACCCGCGGCTTCCTGCTCGGCGGCACCGCCGGCCGCACCACGCTCAACGGTGAAGGCCTGCAGCACGAAGATGGCCACAGCCACCTGGCTGCTGGCGGCATTCCGAACGTGCGCAGCTATGACCCCACCTTCGGCTTCGAAGTCACGGTCATCCTGCAGCACGGCACCAAGGCCATGATGGAAGACCAGATTGATGAGTACTACTACATCACTCTGATGAACGAAAACTACACCCACCCGGAAATGCCGGAAGGTGCGGCTGAAGGCATCGTCAAGGGCATGTACCTGCTCACCGACGCCGGCAAGCCGAAGAAGGGCGAGCTGCGCGTGCAGCTGATGGGTTCGGGCACCATCCTGCGCGAAGCCATTGAAGCGGCCGCGCTGCTGGAGAAGGACTTCGGCGTCACCGCCGATATCTGGAGCTGCCCCAGCTACAACGAACTGCGCCGCGATGGTTTCGACGCCGAACGTTGGAACCGCCTGCACCCGGAAGACACCCAGCGCAAGGCCTACGTGACCGAGCTGCTGGAAGACCGCCAGGGCCCGGTGATTGCCGCAACCGACTATGTGCGTGCGTACGCGGACCAGATCCGCGCGTTCGTGCCGGCTACCTTCACCGTGCTGGGCACCGATGGCTTCGGCCGTTCGGATACCCGTGCGAACCTGCGTCGCTTCTTCGAAGTGGACCGGTACTACATCGCGCATGCCGCGATTGCGGCACTGGCCAAGGACGGGAAGATGACCGGGAAGGATGTGGCCCGGGCGATCAAGCAGTACAAGATTGATCCTGAGAAGGCTAATCCTGTCGGGGTTTGACAAAACCCTTGCGGAGGAATGAGAAAGGGCGGCTCTTGCCGCCCTTTCTTTTTGCAATGACGGCGGAACGGTGACGAGTGGCCCGCTCAAACCTGACGGCCAGTGAAAAGGTGTCGACCGCTGTCGCGGAAGCAGCGTGCGCTGCGGGCAAAGTACAGTTTGCAAAAGGGCCTATGATTATTAGTTACATAGGTGGGTGATCACGTTTGCCACTGGGTATACTTGCCCACGGGGCGCCGCGCGTGCTATTGACGCGGGGGGGCGAGCTACTAGGCCAATGCAGGACCAACAAGTGGCCGGGTAAAACTGCGGAAGTCTAAGGAAGGTAAAAATGCACGCATTCGGCGCAGACACGCACACCATCGGGAATGGCGGAACCGCAGGGAATGCCCATGACGTTTCAGCGCTCCGGGACGGTCCGGATGAGTCTGCGGCAGTTTCCGGGTACGAATCAGCGCGCCTCCTCCCTTTAATCCCGACCTACGTTGAGAAGGACCACGGACCATACGTTAGGCAGATCGACCTCGCGCTCGATACGCCCGGTGTTAACAACGTTGCGCTCTCCGGAAACTATGGCGTAGGCAAGAGCAGCGTACTTAGGAAGGTCGCGGAGAAACATCAAGAGAGAGTTGTGCAGATATCTCTCTCCGCGCTGGCGCCTGCGCAGATGGGCGATGAATCTCTCCCCCCGCAGGCAACCACAACAACGAATCGAATTCAGCAGGAAATTGTCAAGCAGCTTCTCTATCGAGAGGCTCCCGAGAAAATGCGTGGCTCTCGGTTCAGGAGAATTGAGCGCTTCCTTCCCCTTCGAGAGACAATTGCGGCATCAATCGTAGGTGTCTGTCTTTCCGTTGTGTTCCTGCTGGCAGGATGGACGCATAAGCTATCACTTGCATTCCACCTTGTAAGTATTGGGGTCTGGGTTCATTTGTTGATGGCATTATTCGCAGCGTTGCTCGTGTTCTCCGTGCGCTGGCACCTGCATGGGCGTGTAAACGTACGGCAGTTGTCCGCAGGCGCCGCGACGGTAACGCTTGACGAAAAATCTGCTTCTTTCTTCGATCAGTATCTTGACGAGATCGTGTATTTCTTTGAAGTCTCGAAGAGAGACGTTGTAATATTCGAAGATATTGACCGATTCGACGACCATCACATCTTCGAAGCATTAAGGGCGCTGAATACTTTACTCAATGCGCCAACAACAAGACGATCAGTGCGGTTCATCTACGCAGTTCGCGATAGCATGTTTGACTACCGGCGATTAGGGGGCGCGCCCACGCACCCTGGATCCGATGAAGCTGGGCTGGCTTTGCCTGAAGTGGCAGAAGTTAGTAGGTCAAACAGAACGAAGTTTTTTGATCTCGTGATACCGGTCGTGCCATTCATCACTCATCAGAACGCCAAGGGCCTGGTCAAGTCGATCATGGATGATGTGGATCACGAGATCGATGATGAACTAATAGATCTAGCAAGTCGCCATGTGCCAGAAATGCGACTACTTAAGAACGTCCGTAACGAGTTCATCGTTTTCCGCGAAAGAATTCTATCTGGCGACGGCGCGCGCCTGAATGTCACGGACACCAGACTGTTCGCAATGATGCTGTACAAGGCCACGCATCTTATCGATTTTGAGAAGATTCGATTAGGTACCAGTTCCCTTGATCTGCTGTACACAGATTTTAGGAAGATGGTGGATTCAAACATACGACATCTAGATCACCAAGGCATCGCAGCTAAACGCAAGGCAGAGCGACAAGCTGCAATTGCTGCACGTAGCGCCGAATTGGGGCGTCGGCTGGTCGAGTACGTAGATATGGTTGCGAGGATATGTGGTCGAGGGGGAAATCCCCATCGGTACATGTACGCTGAGAACCCCGTCTCTGAGGACGCACTCGGCGGGCCAAAATTCTGGCGAACTCTGCTTAGCTCCGAAGAAGCCTCCCCTCTAGAAATTCGATTTTCCGACCATGGATACAATATGGTCAGATCACTGTACTTTAGCCGGGCCGATCTGGAGCTGGTGCTAGGGACGCTGGATCCAAACGAGTGGCAACGATCAGAGGGAGATTTGTATTCTGCAGAGCAGAGGCAGAGGGCGGTCGATGTTGATTTCCTTCGCGGGGCTGGCTTCAGCGAGCTGTTGGGCCGAAAAGACTTCACGGTTCGGAAAGACGGAGTCGATCTGACGTTTGATGACATTGCAAAGACTCACCTGAAAGACGGGTTGGCCTACCGTCTAGTGCGCGCAGGTCACATCCGCGCAGACTTCACTCTATACACAGCAGTATTTCAAAGCCGCAGCGTAGGTCCTGCCGCAATGAACTTTATTGTCCATCACATTGATAGGAATGTGATGGACATGCACTTTGAACTAAGCTCAGGAGATGTGGAGTCATTGATTAAAGAGAGGCCTAACGCACTAGCTGATGCAACCTTTTACAATGTATCGATCCTCAATAATCTCCTATCTTCCAGTCCAGTGAAGGCGAGAGTTATTGCAAGATCGCTCGCAGTTCTTCAGGAGGACCAGCGCAGCTTCCTGAATATTTTCTTGTCTGTTAGCGATAAAAGAAGTGATCTTGTTCGACTGCTGGCACCCGAGGCCAAAGGCATACTGGAATTTCTCGCTGGTATGGATATGGACGATGGTACGAGAGCGCGCCTCATTGGTGATGCTCTCAGCAACCTTGATGCGAAAATCGAATACTCAGCTGGAGAGTCACTGGCTAGCTTCATTTCCGGCAACATATTGGCGATCGATCGGGGAATCGTCCAAAGCGGTGGGTCGTGGACACCGCAGGCTGGTGATCTCTTTCAACGCCTTTCGCTGAGCGTGGGGGATCTGACTCAGCTCTCTGAGGAGTTGCAGGAGATCCTTGTCGCTCGAAACCTATACTCGGTGACTCGGAAGAACTTGATGGCTGCCTCAAAAGGGGGCGGCGCAATGGCGCTTGACGTGATGCGAAGATCCAGCCAAGCCGTGTACTGGTACGCGATCGACAATTTGGTGGATTATCTCGGTGCACTTGACGATGGTGAGTTTAGCGTAGTGTCGAACAGTGCGTTCGTAACGGTGCTGAGGGACTTGGCGATTGTCGATTTCCACCAAGTGGGTGCAGTGCTGAAAAGGGCAGCTCCTGCATGCCGACTGGTGACGTTCGACTCCGTGCCTTCGCAAATATGGGGAGTGGTCGCCCGAAGCAGAAGGGTCAATATCACAAAAGCTAATATTGCGCGCTATGTAGAGATGTACGGCGGCGTTGACCAAGATCTGGCTGCTTCCCTTGCGGATGCCAAGTCTATCCCAGGGACGATAGAAGATCAGGGCAAGGCAGAAGCTACTGCTCAAGCTATCCTGGCTGCAGGGGATTATCTCTCTTCCCGAAATAGAGCGATACTGGTCTCACAGCTTCCTGTGTCGCTAGTACCCGATGCAGTGCCGCCCGAGTCAGGTGAGCTTATCCCCCGCCTTATGAGCCTCGGCGCCCTAAAAGACGACGCCGACACGTTCTCTCGTCTCAGTGGGACAGATTGGAAGACGCGCGAGCTCTACATCACCATGTCGAAGCGGTTCGGCGCATATCTGTCACCTGAGTTAATCGGTGGCGATTTGGCAAACTTCATGGGTAGCTCAAGAGTCAAGCGGAGCTTGAAGGTTGCCGTAGTTGAGAGGTCGCTTGACTATGCGGCGCCCAATCGTCCGCGCGGCATGATCGCAATGGCACGTTTTGCGATCGAGAATAGTATCTCTCTACCTATTGCGTTTCTCCAAAGGCTTGCCAAGGTTAAGGATGCGGTAGAAGTGATTTTCGGCCTGCTGCCGGATCATTTGCCTGAAGTGGAAGATGAGGCGTTGCTTGAGATGATCTCCAGCCTCGGTGAACCATTCTCAGACCTTTGCACTGTGGACGCGAAGAAGCCGAAGGTTCCGGCATTGACGGGAGTGGAGAGTATCCTTGCTCACCTGAAGGATATTGGTTGCATAAGCAGCTTCAAGAGGGAGGAGGACTACTTTAGGGTCAACAAGAAGAGGTCGCTCACGTAACCTCCGAACTCGCCAGAGGGCTAGAGGTGCTTTATCCCGGGTGATCGAGCAGCGCCCTCAAGGTTGCCTCATTCCTCATTTTCTCTCGGGTGGAGTGTGAACAATTTGCAATCGCGGGTTCTCACGCAGTGGGTGGGGGGCGGTCAGTGGGCACCTTCTCAGCCCGCCGTGGCATTGTTGGCTAAGAGCGTTATTGTCTGAGACGAGCGAGTTCCGACTCGTGGAACTTAGTCCTTGCATTTGGCGCGCTGCTGCTGTTATGAAGTGTTGCCCAATATTGGCAAGGATCGGGGGACGAGCATGGCTGCTTGGCAGTTTAGGATGCTTAATCCGAATGAGAACTCGGGTTCCAGCATTTCAGATGACAATTTTTCGATTGAGGAACGCACCAACGTCGAGATCCTGGTGCGTGAAACACTGCAGAACCCACTGGACGCGCGAGCGTCCGTGGACGATCAGGTCAAGGTCCGCTATCGGATCGTTGAGGTGGATTTGGCCCGCAGCAACGTCGCGAAGGCCCTGTTTCCCGAAGCTTGGGTGGAACATGCGAAAGCTGGGCAACTGCTTCAAAAGCCGTTGCCTGATACAGCTCGGTTCCTGCTGATCGAGGACTTTGGAACCACCGGGCTGGAAGGGGCTTACAAAGATTCGTCAGTTGATGGGTCGAGCGAGAACTGGAACGCATTCTGGTTCCGGGAGGGCGAGGGTGCAAAACATGCCCGTGCCAACGGTGGCGCGGGGCAGGGAAAGATCACTCTCTACCTCGCTAGTGAGGTGCGTACTGTCATCGCACTAACCCGTCGGAAGTCAGATGGACGTGATCTGCTGTTCGGCTGCAGCCGCTTCTTGCGGAACTATCGCTTGCAAGGCAGAAAGGACCGGTGGGCGAAAGAGGCGCGATGGGGCAGTGAGTCAGATGCCAACAAGTTGGCAACGCCAATTACCGATAAGGGCTTGGTCGATGCGATAAAGCAAGAGCTGAAGCTTAGTCGAGGCGATGCTGCAGGAACCAGCTTCATTGTCCCGTTGCCCCAGGACAACCTTACCGAGGACGGAATCCGCGCTGCCGTCATTAACGAGTTCTTCTTCGCCATCAGTCGCGGCCGTCTTGAGGTAACGGTTGGCGATGCCGTGCTGAACATGACCTCCATCGAGGCGGCTTCTGCCGCCTTGGGCAACGATAATCGTCAGAGTCCGTCGTTCAAAGAATTTCTTCGTCTGGCTGCAGGAAAGAGTGGGCTGCAGGCCTTGGCAACCGCCAAGCCGGGTTGGCATAAGGCGTTTGACGACACTTCTTTCGATCCGAAAGATCTCATCAACCTTAAAGATACATTCGAGCTGGGCGATCCAATCGTTGTGGATCTACCGCTAGCCATCAAGACTAAGAAGGGTGTGATCCAGTCGACTACATTCCGAGTCTTCCTCCAGTCGGAGGAAGGTCTAGAGCGAAGCGAAGAGCTGTTCATCCGGCAGGACTTGGCGATTGATGGCGAGAAGAAACTAAAGTCAGTCCGTGCAGCGCAACCGGTTCTTGCGCTCACCTTCATCGACGACCCACTTCTGTCCGAGTTCCTCGTGTGCGCAGAGGAGCCGACTCATCGCACGTGGAATGCGCAGCGACCTAAGGTCAAGTCTGCGTACATGACGCCGAATGTGTTCCTGGCGGCGGTCCGAAACGCAGCTGCAAAACTTGTCCAGCTGGTTGCTCCGGTTGGTCAGCGCGATCAAACTGCGTTGGCCGTCTACTTCGCTGATCCGGCTCAGGCCGTCAAGGTCAAGAAGGGCCCAAGTGGCGACGACGGGAGTAAGGAAAAGCCCGGCGACATTTCCCTCTTGGAAATACCGCCACCCAAGCCGAAGCCAGTCAGCGTGAAACCGCAGAAGACCGGCTTTACTGTACATGCACATAAAGTTTCAGACGACAAGTTCGTGCCACTGGAGTGCCGGGTGGAGGCTGCCTACGCAACGGTCCATGGTGATCCCTTCCGTCTGTGGGATGCCGCAGATTTCTGGCTTGACGATTCCAAGAGGTTCACCATTGATGCAAGCGGGGCTACCGACCTCGTAGTTGATGGGAATGAGCTCAGGTTCCGCTTGAACGCCGATGATGCATCAGTGGTAGTTCGCGGGTTCGACGAGAATCGCCAGCTTGAGGTTCGGTTAAAGTATAAGGAGGTTGCTGATGAAGCAGATACTGCGTCGAACTAATCCCACTGGCCTTAGTGAAGTCGATCGAAGGCACTTCTCCTTGCGGATGAGCGATGACGGCAAGTCTGATCGCACGTTCTGGCTCGAGCGATTTGACTTCAAGGCGGCCGGCATTCCAGCCGGAGCGATGATCAACTGCATTGCCACAGCCGGCGCGTCCGAGCAGTACTTCGCTTTAGGATTGGCGTCGAACTTCAGCCGAACTGCACGTGCGGTCAACGAGCTTGTTCGCAACAAGCCCCTTCGCTTCCGATTTGTGTTTCACATGCCGGGTGAGAAGAGGCTGATCGGGTTTGCGGATGGCGTAAGGGCAATTGATGAGTCGGGAAACTTGGGCGGTAGCTTGGTCGACATCCTCCCAACCGATCTAGAGGGTCCCGTCTGGGAGTTGGAACTTCCCGAGGCCACTGCGGAAGTGTCAGCCAAGCCATGTATTCTTGTAGAGCGGAGTATCTTCAATGTCGCGTCTGCGGCGGTGAACCATCATTGGTTTGTATCCCTTGTCATGCCTGAGGTAATGCGCCGCGTTGCGTTACGCATCGCAGAGGATCCAGGGGCCCTCGACAACGAGGACACTTGGACAGGGACATGGAAGGCGTACATCGACCAGCTCGGTGTGGGCGAACCTCCGGAAGAGGAGGATGAGCGAGTGGACGAATGGGCTGCATCCGTGGTCCGCAAGTTTGCGTCGTCTGGTCAGCTTCGCCTTCAGATCAATCGCGTTGCTGCTGAAATGCAAGGGGAGGTGTCGGAGTGATCCCAGTCAAAGCCTTGAACGAGCAAGGAATTGAGCGATTCCGCACTTGGCTCGCAGCGCCGGATGGCCCGGCACCGTACAGCATTCTCACGGATGATGGATTCTGCAGAGAAGCAGCTGGGGAATGGTTGATTGATAGCTCGGCCCGCTTCAGCACCAGCTACGAGCTCGGCGTCTATCTGGTTGAAACCGTGTTCGGCAAGGACGTCGACCGGTTCGCAATTAGAGCAGATAAGGGGCTCTGGGCATGGATCTCGTTGGCACTCCTCCCGAACCTTCTGAAGCGGGGGCGCGGGAAGGACGGAGAGCCATTTGATCTGCCGCACTACATCGAAATCGAAGCGCGCGTCGCATACCGGTTGATTGTGCGGACGGCATGGGAACTTGTTCATCTTCATGGTCGGAAGGCTCGGGTTGCGTTGAGTTCACCGCGGACAGCATGGGGAGATGTTGCCGAGCAGATAGCTGGTCGGCAGGAAGTCTATGCACACCCGGGATTCTGGACGGTGGCTGAGAGCTTGTACCTCAAGCCTGACGGTGTTCAGAAGGCAGGGGTCGCAACCATCAGAAATAAGGAACACCGGAAGGACCCCAAGAGCAAAGTCGGCCTCGGCGCGGCGAGGCGTCTGGTAACCAGCTTTGGTCAGTTCGAACGAACGTATCTGCTTCGCGAGATGAGTTCCGAAGAGATTCTTGCCATCCTCCCTGGAGAGTATGGGCGTTGGAAAAGCCCAGTGGGAGGGTGACGCTGACGTAAGCCCATGCACGATATCGTGCATGGGCTCAGCCAGCGAAAAGAAGCGATGGTCGTTTGCGTGCCACTTCTTCGTCGAAGAACTCACGGAATGAGATCACGTTCGAGTCGTGATAGTAGAGAGATTCATTGGTCTTCATTTTCAATGACTCTGGCACTACGAGGGTGATCTCAGCCCTTTGAAGGTCCGCTAGTGCTTCCTTTGAGATGCGATCGTCTACGGTCGCGAGGAAGATGGCGCAGTTGAACCGCTCATGGGTGATCTGCTTCCAGCGCTCACGCAAGGTGGTCTTGGCGGAAAGAATGGCCGCATCTTCAAAGTTCCGGCTCTTGTCCAAAGCGACCGTTGCCTGGTCCGGAAGCACGAAGTCAGGGCGTCGCTGTCCAAGAATCGCCTGGGCTTCGAACCTGACTCCTCCAGCTGTCAACATCGCTGCCAAGTGTCCTTCGAAAGACTTGCCTGCACGACTCTTTCGCTGTTGGCTGGCAGAAAGAAATATCGAGTCCATCGAAGGGAAACCGCGTACAGCGGCCGTCGCGGTGCGGTCATACCCAGCCAATACCTTGGCGACTTCGACTGCTCTCATGCGAAGCTCGTACCGGCGGTAGATGGCGAACTCGATGTCCCGGCTGACACGCATGAGCGCGTCGCCAGGCTTCTTGATCGCCCAAGGATCGAAAGCCTTTGCTTTACCCGAACTGAGAAAATCTGCCCGCGCCGCGTTCGCAAGCATGTCCGGACTAGGGAGCTTGGAGTACTTTGCGACGAGGGCTTCAATCGTGCCGTTCCGAAGCGCTGCATCGATCTCCTCGATCAACTCGGCCGCCTCGTCTGCCTCAATGGATGACGCTCGCTTGAAATCGGAAGGGCTGAAGAGGCCAAAATGAAAATTCGCTTGAATATCAAGGCGACTTTCAAGGAGCTCTGCCTCGGCGGATGCTGAGTCGATCACCATGAACCAGTGATGCGCGGTTCCTTCGGGTTCGGCAAGTGTTCCACCCAGCAGCCAGGAAGCTGGATTAAGGCCCCTGAACAGTTCTGGCGGAATCCTTGTGAAGTGACACTCGGACTGCTTGTTGCTGTAGTACTTGACGCCGGAATCCTGTCTGATCTCTCCGGTCTGAGGCCAGAAGGAAGGGCATTCGGCTTCAAGAATGTGGGGGATGTCTTCCCTCGCATGAAGTTCGGGAAAGTAGCCTGACTCGCGCACAGCGCGAGGAACATAGAAGCCGTACTGATGCCCCCCGCCCTCGTTGGCCCACGAAGAGTCATTACGCGAGAGCTTCTTCAGGAACAACTTTCCGCTGCGAGCAATCAGCGCGTCTGCCAGCGACCACTGGTCTGAGGTCTGTTCCATAAAAGTCATCTCCACTCCCGTCTCCTCTTCATTGCACGCCTTCCCGCAATTCTCTGGCCAAGCTGTCAAGGAATGAAGCCTGCTCACTTGCGGACTTGCCACGCAGGGAGCATTCCCAAACAGTCAGGACGCGCCAGCCCGCCGATTCCAGCTCCGCAACCACCCGCTCGTCTCGCGATCTGTTTTTTCCTATCTTATCTGCCCAGAACTCGGGTCGCGTCTTTGGCAGCCGATACAGGGGGCAGCTGTGCCCATGCCAGAAGCAGCCATGAACGAACAGCACGGTTCCGTACTTGGGCAGAACAATGTCTGGCCGCCCAAGCAGCCCAGCCCCACCCAATCGATACCGGAATCCCCTTGCATGAAGGCCCTTGCGGACAAGGACCTCCAGCTTGGTGTTCGTCCCGCGGATGCGGGACATCTGCGCGGATCGTTGCTCCGGAGTGAGGCTGTCGACCAATGTCAGGCCTTCGCCTTCTTCTTTGCCGGCTTCGCCGGCTCAGCCGCCGTGCTGTCAATCAGGTAAGGCACCATGATGCGGGCCACCTCACTGATGACGGGAACGACCACGGAGTTGCCGAACTGTTTGTAGGCGCGGGTGTCGGAAACAGGAATCCGGAAGTTGTCATCGAACCCCATCAGGCGCGCACACTCGCGCGGCGTGAGCCGGCGGGGATTCTTCTTGGCACCTTGCGAGATAAGGATCTCCGACCCGTCCTTGTAGTAGCGGGCAGAGAGCGTGCGGCAGGTGCTTTCGGTGTTCACGAGTCCGAAGCCGAAGCCGTTCCCTTTGTCGCGATGCTTCGTAGCGTAGTTCTGCAGGTACTCCCAGAGCTTGTCCGAGAGTGTGTACTTCTCAAGCACCTTGCCCTTCGCGCCATCAGTGTAAGGGGAGTCAGCGGCTTCTGTTCCATCTTGGCTGTGAAGAACGGAGCCCATCTTCGGGGCATCTTCAAAGCTCGGCAGCTCGACCTTGTGGATGTCGAAGTCGTTCGGCTCACGGAAGCCCACAATGATGATGCGTTCGCGGTGCTGAGGTCCGAAATGCTTGCCGTTGATGACCTTGTACTTGACCTGGTACCCCAGCTCGTTCTGCAGCACGTCAATGATGGTGGAGAACGTGCGGCCCTTGTCGTGGCTCATCAGGTTCTTCACGTTCTCAAGCAGGAACGCACGCGGCTTCTTCTCGGCGATGATGCGTGCCACGTCGAAGAACAGGGTTCCCTGCGTCTTGTCGGAGAAGCCGTGAGGACGTCCAAGGGCGTTCTTCTTGGAAACGCCTGCAATGGAGAAGGGCTGACACGGGAAGCCCGCCAGCAGGACGTCGTGGTCGGGCACGTCGGCTTCATGCACCTTGGTGATGTCCTCCGCAAACGTGTGCCCGGGGCCATCATGAAAATTCGCCTTGTAGGTCTTGACAGCATACGGGTCCCATTCGCTGGTGAACACGCAGCGCCCGCCCTGCTTCTCGAAGGCCGTGCGGATGCCGCCTATGCCGGCAAACAGATCAATGAAGCGGAACTTTCCTTCGCCGGTCGGCGGGTCGCCGAAGGGCAGCAGGCGCTGGCGGATGGCTTCCGCAACGTAGGGCTTGGGCTCGGTCTCGCGAACCTGCCAGCGCTTCACCGTTTTTGGATCAACTCCAAGGGCTTGTGCGACCTCCTTCGTGCTGAAGCGTTGGAGGGAGAGGTCGATCAGCTCGTACGTATTCATGGGTGCTCCGGGAATTCTGTGGACAGTATGTCCAATTTTGTCCCGTGGGTGAAGGGGGGCAATCGTCTGAAAGCTCTTTGCGGTGTCAGAAGGCCCCGCGGCGCACGGGCAGCTGCGCGAGGGTAAGGCTTGCCAGTCTCATGAGCGGAGACCTAGGCTGCGCAGAGGCGTGGCCCGGCGAGGAGGGCATCAGGCGGGGGCGACTGGCGCGATCGGCACCTTTAGTCCTAAGTACGCGCTGTTGCTTCAACCGGATACTCAGTGCGAACACACTTCAAGTTGTGCGGCTCGTTCCAGATCTTCAGGAAAAAAGAAGTCACTACCGTCAAAGAAAGGCTACGCATACCGAATTCGCAAAACCAACAGAAACAAACGATTTCCCACCGCTTGCAATGTCCTGCATGGTCGATTCCGGAGCGTAGAAACTCCTCTAGTGCGAAAGTTGGACTTCCCTTTGTCGGGAGGGTGGCTAATACAACACCCTCGACAGGAAATACGCCCGCCGCTTCGCACTAGTCGGTTTCTAACCTCCCGACCCCCTCCCCATCCCGGCGAGGGGCGATCCTTACAGGAGGTCCAACATGCAAACGCACTGGGACGACACGTCCTTCGATGAACTGCCCTCTCGCCGGCGCGCTCGCCGGGCGCATCTGTCCGGCACCGCAAAGCCTGCAGCCTGCTCACCGCCCCCGGAGTTCCACGAGGAGCTGAAGGTGCCCTACCTGAAGATCCGCGGCCGCTGGCTGCGGCAGATGGGCTTCGACGTGGGCCGCAAGCTGCAGATCGAGGCCTGCGCTGGAGTCATCACCATCAAGCTGCTGGGTCCGCCGGCGGTGGAAGACCCACGGGTGCCCCGGTTCGTGGAGCGCACGATCTACCACGGTGAGATCAATTCCGACACGGGGCAGTTCGTCCCCGAGGACGTCATCCGATGAAAAAGCAGGTATACATGAGGGTGAAGGTAGACCCCGATCTGCGCCGCGCCTTTCAGCTTTCGGCGTGGCGTAGCGAGCGTTCGCCTACGAACGTGCTGCGGTCGTTGATCCAGGACTGCGTGAACCTGGATCGGAGCGCCCAAGGCGTTGATCTCTACGTTTGGGGGGATTCGTTCCCGGTGGGGAGCGAAGTACCGAAGGGGCCGGGCAGGCCCCGCTGAGGGAGTGCCGGGCCGGCCTGCGCCACCGGCCCTGATGGGGAGTTCCGCGAAGCCATGTGCACGTGGCTTCTCGGCCTAGGCCTTCTTGGTGGTTAATCCGTTTGTGGTCTTGGGGGCCAAGCTCACCACCCAGTGCTTATCGGAGCCCAAGTTGATCTTGAGCCTCGGGTACGTTTCTATCATTTTCACCATAGACGAGTGGCCGTAGGTTTTCGACTTGAATGCCGGGTCACTGAGCCGTATCTGGGCCAGCAGTGCGTTCAACGTCACCAAACCGTTGGGAGAGGATGGCACTAGCGCCTCTACCGCCTTCACGACGCATGGCGGGCTTTGCTTCGGGAGGGGGCTGGCCGCCGGAGCCTTCTTCGCTGCCTGCTTCTTGGCCTTCGCCACGGGTGCAACGATGGGCTTGGCCACGACTGCCACCTTAACCGCAGGCTTCGCTACGGGCTTTGCTGCCGGCGTCCACTCAAAGAACTGATCGCACGCTTTTCGCAGTGCTTCCGGGCTATTGGCGGCGCCCGCAATGTAGACAACTGCGCCACGTTCCCTGAGCTTGCGGCACAGGTAGGCGAAGTCGCTGTCACCGGTGACCAGGCAGAAGGTCTGTGCACGCTTGTCCAGCAGCAGCTCAAGCGCGTCCAGCGACAAGGCAATGTCGGTGCTGTTCTTCCTGGGCGCGTAGGGGTACTGCAGGCAACTGGTAAACGACTGCCGAACCAAAACCTGTTCCCACCCCTTGTTGATGGTGTTCGGGTTGCCGTAGCCCCTGCGAACCGTCACCCGCCCTGCCTGTGCTGCGCGCTGCAGCGCGAACTCGGCGATCTCCGGCGGCACGTTGTCGCAATCAATCAGGAGAGCGACGGACGCTTCCTGGGTGGGGAGGGCCATGGCAGTTCCTTGTGCTGGGCCGGGGTGCCGGTAGGCGAACTATAGGCAATTTTCCTCAGCCCATGCGCATCGCCGGGGACTGCGTTTCCCGCACCCGGGTGTCCTGCTCCTGCTGCTGGGCCTGGGCCAGAACCTGCTGCTGGCGCTCCTGTCCCACCTCATCCAGCCGCTGCAGCGATTGCTCCACTGGCGTCTGCACGGCCACATCCGTGGGCATGGCGGCGCGGCGGTGCGCCGGATCGGCAGGGTCGCCCTGCACCACGAACACGTTGCGCCCGGCGGGGCTGTCGGCGGTCTGGTGGCTCAGCAGCACGTGGTCGGCGCGGTCCAGCCCGTTCTGGCGGGCCAGTGCCACCACGCTGGCGGTGAGCCGTTCGCTGCTCCCATCCGGCGCGCGGCCCTGCCTGGCGTCGATGGCGGCCACGCCTTCGCGTACCTGCTGCAGCAGTGCGTAGTCGGCATGGCCCGGGCCGATGTCGGCCAGGCGGGTGGGGGCTTGCTGCCGGTCCCCCGGCGCGCCGTCTATCGAGGCCGTGAACGGGCTGGGGGTGATGGTGCGGTACGGGTCATCCTCGTGGAACTGGGTGGCCTTCTGCTGGCGCTCCAGGCGCACCTCGCGGGCGTCGTTGAGTTCGGCAATGCGGCTGGGGTTGGTCTCTTCCCGCATGGAAACGTGGCCGCCGCCGGTGCTGACGTTCGCCCACTTCTGGTCCGCTTCGAAGTACATGGCGTAGCGGCTGTTGCCGCCAATGACGTTGGGATCCACGGCCGAACGGCCTTCGAGGAACTGGGTGGCCTCAATGGCGGTGAGCTTGGCCAGGTACTTGCCTCCCTCCGCCGCGCCCATCTGGGCGAAGGTGTCGTAGCTGGTCTTGCCGACGCGCACTGCGCCTGCGTAGCCGTTATCCAGCATGTTGGCCCATATCTGCTCGACCTTTTCCGGCCCGCTGTTCTCACGCGCGGCCTGGAGCAGCACGCGGGGCGTCCAGCAGTTGGGGTCCAGCCGGTGCTCCACGAAGGCTTGGTCATGGGCCAGCATGACGTCCTTGCCGGGCAGGTTCAGTGCCAGGTCGCCGCGCCCGGCCTGCAGTTGCTGCGAACGCAGCTCCAGGTCCTTCTTCAGCAGCGTCTGGCCGAAATCTTCCCATTCGCGCTCGCTCAGGTTGGCGTTGGCGAACTGCGAGCCCGAATCGCCCTGGCTTGAAGCGTGTGACTGGGCATAGCTGTTGGCCACCCGGCCGGGCAGGCTGTCGTTGCGCACCACGCCGAGCGCCAGCGTTCCGTAACCATCGGCGCCGGGCAGCTGGGAGAGGTAGTTCCAGTACAGCTCGCGGTTGCCGGTGGTGGCGTAATGCCCGAGCACGCGCAGGTTGTCTGCAGTCAATCCACTCATGGAAAACTCCTGTATCTATCGGGACTACTTGACCTTGGAGCGGTTCAAGACATCCCGTACGGCCACTTCCATGGCCTTCCAGTCTTTGAGGAACACACGGTTGTAGTGGAGGCTGATTGACAGGCTGTTTTCGGTATCCACGATGTAGTGGGTGCAGCTGGCAACCGTCCTTGAATCGGTGTTGACGACCTCGCTGCCGTTGATCTGCAGCCCGTCCTCGCGATGCTTGCGGCTGTCGCACTTAATGAAGGTGCTGAGCTGGCCGGCTGCGTCGCGGCCGATGTACCAGTCATCCTCGTATGCCGGGTTGCGGGGATGCGGAGCGCCATACTTCGCCTCATAGGCGCGTGCATATTCGGCCATCAGCGCTTCGTTGATGGCATAGGGGGTCAGCCCCAGCTGCTCGGGTTGGGCAACGCGCAGATCGAGCCGCTTGGAAGGGTCATTGCGCTCCAATGAGCCTTCCACGGTGATGGCGTCGTTGCTCACCTGGCGCTGGAGCAGGCTCTCGATCGGCACCCGGTCGATGTGGTCAACCAGGATCCGGATTTCCTTGCGGAAATCATTGGTGCGGGGGTTGGCGCGGGCGCCCGGGGGCGTGGGTTTCATGTCCGGCCACTCGATGACCAGGCTGACGCCCTCGCCGGGCCACGGTGCGATCTGGCTGTCCAGGTAGTTGGCGGGAATGCGGAAGGTGTTCGGCCCCAGCTTCACATCCACCGGCGCATCGGTGTAGGTGTGGCCGTTGAGGGTGCGACCGGTTTCTGTTGCTTCCGACATGTTCGAAGTCCCTTTGTGTTCGGTGGGCGGCGTCCGTGCGCAGGCGCTGGCGCTCAGGGCGACGGCGAGTGCAACTGCCAGGCACCGGCCGGATGACATCACGCTCATGGGCCATTCCATTGCATTGGTTGGGGTCAACTATAGGGAATGTGGTGTCAACGGGACAGGAATGGTGGTATTCAACGGCTGTGGCCGCAATGGCAAGGGAGTTGGCGCTGTGGTTGGGAGAACCCTACGTTGGTTGGCGTTTGCCGTGGTCGCCGGTTTGGCGGGCGTTGCGCTGTGGTGGAACATTCCGGCGACGCAGGGTGACGCGCCGGGCGGGAGCAAGGTGGCGCCGTCGGCCGCTGTGGCCGACCTGCGTGCGAATGCAGCGGCAAGCCGCCCCATCCAGGGCCGCCCCCTCGCAGCAGGCAGGGTGGAGGCATTCGAGGCGCTGAAGCAGCGGGCCGAGGCGGGCGACGCTGTGGCCCAGCGCCTGCTGGCGCAGACCTACGCCGATTGCCTCTTCGTCAACCTTGACCGCGAGGCGTTCAAGAGCAGCCTGGAGATCAAGAAGAACCTGCTCAACGACGATGCCTCAAAGCAACTGATGGAACGGGCCGCAAGCGAACGTATTGCGGAGTGCGACGCCGTGGAGGGCGGAGACCCACTGCCCCTGGACCTGTCCCCTCGCTGGTTCGCCAAAGCCGCAGAAAATGGCGACTTGGCCGCCCGTGCAATGGTGCGCGCGAACAACCTCAACCGCCAGGATCCGGCGGAGACGGCTCAGCTTCTCGAGGAAGTACTTGCGTCCGGTGACCCTGCGGCTGTCTTCACCTTTGGACTCTCCCTGCGCAATGGTTTCGCCACCAGCAACAGCGAACCGAGCGAGCCGCTGGCCACCGGCGAACTGGCAACGAAGGCGTGGATGGTGGCGGCTTGCCGCATGGGATACGAGTGCGAGCCTTCTGGCAGGGTGATGAACTCCGCTTGCCTGAATGTGGAGGGATGTACCGGCGAAGACGTGGAGACCTACCTCCGGCGGGAGCTGCCTACCGACGGCGAACGTGCGGAGCTGGAGCGCAGGGTGAGCGAGATCCTGGCGTTGGTTGAAGGCCAGTGACGCCGGAACTGCGGCACATGCAGGGAACTGCGGGTGCGTGGTATTGATCTGCAGTGGCCGTGAAGACAAAGGGAGTTGACGCAATGGCTTGGAAAACCAGACGCTGGGTGGCAGTTGGCGTAGTCGTCGCGTTGGTTGGCGTTGTGCTGTGGCGGGGTGTTCCGGCGGCGCAGAGTGACGCGTCCGTTGCAAACGCCCGAGCGGCACAGTTGCCCGCTGCTGCCGATGTACGCGCCGATGGAACCGTAGCCCGCGCCAGCCACGGCCGCCCCGCGGAAGTAGACCGGGTAAAGGCCTTCGAGGACCTGAAGCAGCGGGCCAAGGCGGGTGATGCCGTTGCCCAGCGTCTGTTGGCCGATACCTATGAAGGCTGCTACTTCGTCAATATCGACCGCGACAAGTTCATGGGCAGTCTCGACTTCAACAAGCAGATGATCAGGCCACCCGCCCAGCTCTCTGTGCTGGAGCACGTAGCGGACGAACGTTTCGCACAATGCGGGGCAGTGGACGGTGGCGCCATCGTGCCGATGCAGCTCGTAACGGGCTGGTACGCGCAGGCCGCCGAGAACGGCGACCTGGCCGCCCGGCTGATGGACAATGCGTTCAAGCGCAAGAGGCTGGATACGGCTGAAGCTGCCGAGCAGCTTGAAGAGGTATTGGGCTCCAATGATCCAGCGGCCGTGTTTGCCATGGGCAGCACGCTGCACAGCAACTACCCCGCCAGCGCAGAAGGCCCGGCGGCGGGCTTGATGACCGGGGAGCACGCCAGCGATGCATGGTTGGTAGCTGGCTGCCGCATGGGCTACGACTGCGGGCCCACCGGAAAATTAATGGGAACGCTGTGCCTGCTGCAGAACGCTTGTACGGGAGAGGACTTCGAGGCCTACCTCAAGCGGGAGATGATGAGCGAAGCGCAGCGAAGGGACCTGGAGCGCCGGGTGACGGAGATACTTCGGTTGGTTGAGGGGTAGCCCCCGCGCAGATCTGGCGTACCACCATGCCGGGCGAGTATGTGAAACGGACGAAGTCTCCTTCTCAGCAGTTGCGAGACTTCAATCGACCTGTGCTCCTGATGGCAGATAGGAATTCTCTGATAGTTGCGGACGATGTTCATGTGGCACTCTGGCGGCGATAGAGTACGCCGAACGCTTGTGCGGCTATCGCCTGAGTTGAGATGCCCTCGTACAGGCGAAGTACGTTTGTTACTTTAAGGCGCGTTATCCAGGAAAGCGGCCATGCCCACAGACTTTAAGCCGAGGGGAACCTCGTCGTTTGACCAGGAGAGCGGCGTCCACATCCCGCTGCCTAGAATCCTGCCGCATACCTTCCAAGATGGCCGCGAGGGGGTTGAGTATCAGTTCTCGATTCGTAAAGGCGATGAGCGTATCGATGGCTTGGGGTTCTTCGGGACAGAGGGCGTCATAGAGGCATCTGGGCAGCGGGAATGGGTATTTACCATCGATCTCAGCTCCGAGTCGGCTCTGCGTTCAATGCTTCGCTCCAAAGAGAGCATCGGGAGCACGGATGACGACATCACGTTCCTCACAGCGCTCGCAAAGGGTCTGGTGAATGTGTTTGCAGGGCAGGATGACAATCGCGACAACCTGTCCTATGTCGCGTTTACCTCTATTGAAGCGCTCTCCGCCTTGGGTATTCCTGTACCTGCAAGCGCTCAGGTCATGGCGCAAGGGACTATCGTCCTTGCCGAACGTCATGTCCCCGCGCACCGGGTCTGAGGGCGCAAACGGTGAGCGGCTTCGCGTTTGACGACTTTGCTCGAACCACGCTGGCAGCTGCCAGGAATACCGCTGGCGGTACGCCTCCTTCGCCGCAACAGCTGGACAGGGTCATCGGCTATCTGAAAGCGCCTGGCTCAGGGCCTGATAGCGCAACAAGTTACGCGGAGTTCGTCGAGGCGAGGATGCGCGATTTCCCTCCTGAATTGCCGCCGGGCGTGGACTACGTAGCCTTTTCCGGCGAAGACAGTGCGAGGACCTCGAACTTCGACAATGCCATCAGGTATGTAAAGGATGTCGACAAGGCTGCCGGCATCATTGGGGATACGCCGTGGGGCAAGTACGTTGATAGGGTTGGCACCGATCCTAAAGCGCACCCTGACTTCATTGCTGTCAAAGACAAGTTCCAGAGCTTCATGATGGCGGAGGGCTTGGAGCCCCGACTCAAGAACTACAACGGCGCCCTGTTGGACATGATGTGGAACGCCGGCAGCCCTCAGTACTTTGAGAACGCCATCGCCACCGGCAAGCCCTTGCTCGCCTTGGTTGAGAATGCTCCTCCAAACCGGGGCTTCAGCAACTTCGAGCTCACCACGGCACTTGAGCATCCAAACGCCAGGATCAACGGCTACCCGGTAAGTTCCTTTGGCCCAGATCCGCTGCCCTTCGTAAGCAAGTCGGCTGCCGAGTACCAGGCGCTGGAGATCGCCATAGCGCGGGAGGCCGCCATCAACAGCGGCCACGCGGTGACCGTTGCCGAGGTGCGTCTGCAGTTGAGGCCGATCGAGGGCTACGACGCCGTGGCCAAATCGCTGTTCAACCTGCCGGTGGACGAGTTCAGAGCCCTGAGCTTGGCCGAGATGACGGCCACGCGGACGCAGTGGATAGCCACCGGCTCCAGCCTGGCGACAGCACCGCGCGCTTACGTCGATGTACCCGAAAACAGGTCGCATGGGTCGCAGCCCGGTGCGGCGCGGGCCCCACCCGGTACAGCAGCAACCGCTGCGGAGGCAGTCGCCGAGAGCGCGCCGCGTGCACCGCACACCGGTTTGAGCCCAGGCATGAAGGTCGCCGGTGTTGCCGGCGTGGCACTGCTGGCGCAGGACTTCGCAATCTCCGGCCACAAGTGGGTGGAGCTGAGTTCCCAGGGCAACGCAGCGGGGGCTGATTCAACGGCAGCCCACTTCGTCGGGCGCAATGTGGGCGGCGCGTTGGGCGGCTTTGTCGCCGGCGCCAGTGTTGGCCTCACTACCGGTTCCTGGACCGGACCGGGTGCGCTGGTCATCGGCGTAGGCGGCGGTGTTCTGGGGGCGCACCTCGGCGAGGAATGGGCAAACCAGAAGGACATGAAAGCCATCTACGTCCAGGTGGACCCCATGGGCCGCACTTGGACCCGAAGTCCCAGTGATGAGGAAGGGCGTTGGTTACGTGCCGCGCACCAGCAACAGGTGCAGTCCGCTGAGCTGGGCGCAGGCGTGGAAGTGCGACCAGTGCAGACCGCGCAGGGGGACGACGTCACCTTCCGCGCCGATTACGTGGCGACCGGTACGCTGGAGCGCCAGTTGAACTGGCAGGCGGCCAAGGCGTCGTACGAGCTGGGCTTGGCCCACCTTCCTCCACCGCAGGACCCGTATCGCCTGAATGCTCGTGCTGAGCAGGGAACGCCACCGGCTCCATTCGAAACCGGCAGGGCATTCGTGCGCGACCCCAGCTCGCGGCAATGGGACCTGCAGATCACGCAGATGCAGGATGGGCGTGCGCCGACCACACGCCACGAACCCGTTTCAGCGGAGCAGGCGCAAGCCCTTGATGCGCAGTCGCGGGCGGTGATCGCCCAGAATGCCGCCAACACGCCAGCTGCCGTTGCGGCGCGCTACATGGTGGCGCATGCAGAAGGGCGCTGGAGCGATTTTGGCGATGCGAACAATCCTTCAGTGCCCGCCGCCATCCAGGACGCACAGGGCAAATCAGGCACGCTGCAGGCAAGTAACGGCCGCACGTACACCCGCCAGGACGACGGCCAGTGGCTCGCCGACGGGGTGGTCTTCAAGGGCGCGGCGGACGGCAACCTCAGCGACGAGCTGGATGTCACATGGCAGAGCCAGCAGATTGGCGTGGCCGGTCTGGGCGACATGGCCGAGCAGGTCAAGCAAACGGTGCAACTGGCGCCGGAAGGCGTGCGCGGGCAGGTGGAAGCACTTTACGCACGGCATGGTATCGAACGCAGCGAAGCGCAGTTGGCGGCCACGGCGGCGGCGGTGGAGCAGGGTCTTGCGGACAATGGAAGACAGGGTGACCTGGTACTTGAACTGATCCCAGACCCGCGCACCCAGGCGCCAAGCGTTGACAGCGCGATTGCTACGTTCGGTGATGCCGGCGGTAACCGCATGGTCCTCACGGCGACCACCACGGTGGAGGATGTTGCGAGGGTTCAGGCGTCACTGCAGCACGCCGCTGCTCTGCAGGGCAATGTGGCGGACGAGGTGCCGATCCAGAACGCGCCGGTGCTGCGCATCGAGGCACTCTCGCCCGACGCGTGGGATGCCCATCAGCAGGCGCTGAGGGAGGCCAACCGGCAGGGCGCCTCCACGGAGGAAGCCGCACAGCTGGCTGCAGTGGCGGCGATGCGGGCAGATGGCATGGATGTCGCTGAAGCGCGTGTGCCGGAGTTGGTTGGGAATGAGCCAAGCACTACCACTCAGCCACCTCCCTCGCAGCCATCCCCTCATCTGGCGGCAGCAGCGATTGCGGCTTCTGCCGAGCGCAGCGCGGTCGAGGAGCAGCCCACGGCCCAGCGAGAGCCCCAGGCAGCTCAGGGAGCAGAGCAGGACGCACGCGAGCACGTCGAAGAGCAGCGTGCCCAGGAGGCGTTCGTTAGTACGGCTGAGGAAGACGAGGCTCGCCGTGAAGCGTCCGTGGCCGAGCCGCTAGCGCACTCGCCGCCCACTCCACCCGACATCGCCTCTACACCGATACACCCAGTGCCAGAGCCCGAACCTGTCGTGCGGCCACCGGTGGAAGTCCCTGACCTCGATGCGGCCGTCGCTGCATCAGAAGCGAAGGTAGAGCAGCAGGTAACCCCTGAAGCGGTGCCGGAGACTGTCGTTCGCGTGGACGACAGCCAGACTGAGGTCGCGGCGCAATCTGAGGCGTCGGAGCGACCGGCGATGGAGGATGCAGCATCAATACGGCACCCAGTGCCGGATGAAGTCTCGCTCGTCCAGCCTGTTACAGAGGCACCGCCGAGAGATGTGATTGAGAAGGTGGTGGTAGCCGAGGAACTCGAGGCCGTTCCGTTGAAAGAACCCGCGAACGACGTCATCGCGAATCAGGCTGTGCCGGAGCAACATCCGGAGCCAGAACCAGAGGCTGCCATGGAGCGGATGGCGCAGCCCGCTGAGCAGGACCCTTGGACACCCCTCAACCCCGAGCACCCCGACCACGCCCTCTACCAGCAGATCCGCGAGGGCGTAGCGAAGCTGGACGAGGCCCACGGCCGCAGCTACGACCAGACCAGCGAGCGCCTCACCGGCAGCCTGATGGTGCTGGCCAAGAGCAACGGCCTGGACAACGTGGACCACGTAGTGCTCAGCCAACCTACGGAAAGCCAACCCGGCGGCCAGAACGTCTTCGTGGTTCAGGGCGAGCTGGACAACCCCGGCCACCAACGCGCCGGCATGCCAACGGCGCAGGCAGTGAAGACACCGTTCGAAGAGTCACTTGAGCAGTTTGACGTTGCGGCATTCGAGCAGGAACAGCGCGCCGCGCAGCTGGCAACGCAGCAGCAGGACGAAGATCAGCGCGTGCAGCAGGAGATGCAGGTTGCGGCGGCGAGCATGGGGTACTGATTTTTCAACAGAAGAACCAAAAGTTTGTTGTTGGTTGGCATGGCTCATCGGTTGATGAAAGTTCATCGAACTAAAACGTGAGAAAAGCAATGAATCAGGAAGATTCAAGCAAGACGGTCGAAACCAAGTACTACACGTTTCGGGTCAGGAAGCGAGATCTGCACGGGCTCGCATTGGTTCTGTCACTTTGGTTCCTGTGGAGCGAGGGTGCAGAGATTGGCCGGTTGTTCGGCAATCTATTTGAGGCGCTACGCTAGCGGAGTGGCAACAGCGGCATTCAAGGCCACCGAATCTTCATAACGCAAACTACTCAACAAGGATGCTGAATGCTGGCAAGAAGATGGATCCTCCTGATTGGCATGCTTGTGGTCTTGGCAACTGCGGGCTATCTGGCTTGGACGAGGTCGCAGGCGTCGTCTTTGAGTGGGCAGGCAAGAACCCCGGTTGCCACGTCCCTGCCATCTGCCGATGCACGGCTGCAGCGCGAGCAAGGGCCCAGCATGCAGCCCTCTGCGATCAATCTGGCGAGCAAGGCTCTGGAGTTCGAGGACTTGAAGCTGCGTGCGAAGCGCGGCGACCCGGTTGCCCAGCGTAAGTTGGCACAGGTCTACGATGCATGCTTCATGCCCAATATCCAGCCTGGCGTGTTTGCATCCGGTTACGAGCAGCAGGCCAAGTTGCTGAAAGACCCTGGCCAGGCGCCGAGGATGATTCAGATCGCCCATAAGCGGGAAGCAGAATGCAGAAACGTTGATGGGGGCGCCATCATTCCCCGCGACCTGATTGTAGGCTGGTTCGAGCAAGCGGCAAGGAACGGGGACCTTGGCGCTCAAGCCATGTCTTATGCGCTCAACCAGACAGTTCTGGACCAAGCTGCAGCCGACCAGTTCATCCGGAGCGTCGTTGGCTCAAATGATCCGGCTGCCATATTTCTCTTGGGAAATACGGTGGGCGGGGCGCCGATGAAAGCGGTAAGCGCGGAATACAAAGAGGCGATGAGCGGACCGAATGCGAGCTTCGCGTGGATGGTGGTGGGGTGTCGGATGGGATACGACTGCGGCCCATCGAGTGACCTGATGGAGAGCGCTTGTCTGTTCATGGGGGGATGTGGCGGGGGTGACTTTGAAGAGATGGTTCGCTCGGAGTTGAAGACCGATGAACAGCGCGATGCGTTTGAGCAGAAGGTCGATGAGGTATCGCGACTGCTGCAGAAGGCAGTGTGATTGGCGTGTTCAACACAAGGATGGTAGACGACATGAAGTGCACACTTCCATTCCCCTCTACGGTTCTGGTGTTGGCGCTTGCTTTGCTGACACTTACTGCGGTGCCCGCAGTTTCGGCCCTCCCATTCGAAGTGCAGGCCGAGCAGACTCGGACTAAGCTTGAATCCGCTGTCAGCCGTGAACTACAGCGCGTGCTGGACAAGCAGCCCCGCTTGGCCGGGCAGAGCAAAGTCATCCACGTACAGGCAGCCATCGACCTGGAACAGCAGAAGCTCACCATCGTGCTCGATCGCGGCTTCGTACCCACGATCAACGGCGGGGAGCTTGAGGACCTGCAGTCACTCTTGACCGTCACCGCGCTCCACCTGACTGATTCGGCAGCAGTGGAAGTGGGGCTGGTGGAGCTCCTGTGCGATGGGCAGCCGCTCAGCGCGTACTTCCCCGAGGAACCGCAGCCGTCAGGGAAATGATTCAGCAGGCGGGCGTGTGGGCGGCACGGCCTGCGCTCAGCTGTTCAACGCCAGCCCCATCGGCGGCCACAGTGGATTCGTCCGGTCCAGGTCGTAATCATTGCCGAATGCCAGCGCCGCCTCACGCGGCTCCAGGTCGTAGTAGCTCACCAGCAGCTGCTCATCCATGCCGGCGTCACTGTGATTGATGGCATACAACCCGAGCATGGCCTGGTCGAACTCTTCCAGCCAATCAAGGTCGATCTTGTTCATGTTGATCCTCCGAAGCGGATGGCAGCATCGCGCAGGGGCGTCTCATGGCGTGGGACGGAAGAATCCAGCCGCTTGCCACCCCTGTTAAGATGTCCGGGCCAGCCAGCCTTCCCACGTCATTCGACCGTGTGGTTGGCCGCTCCTCCCAGCGGCCACGCGAGCCAGGATCCTTCCTATGCCTCTCACAAGGACGCTCGCATGCACCCTCGTTCCCTGTTCCGTTCGGCCGCCCTGGCGCTGGCCGTCAGCCTGACCCTTGGCGCGCCGTCTGCCTTTGCCGCTGAAAAGGCCGCCACCACCGCCGCCGCTTCCTCCGTGCAGCGCGCCGCCGTTGCCCAAGGCCTGTACGAACTGGCCTTCAGCCCCACCCAGAACGCGCTGTTCGTGGCCTCCTCCGGCGGCTTCGGCGATGCCGCCGGCCCGGCCCAGGTGCTGCGCCTGAACCCGGATTCGCTCGCGGTGGAAGCCAGGATCCCGCTGGAGCGCAAAGCCTTCGGCGTGGTGCTCGATGACGCCCACAACCGCCTGTACGTGGGCAACACCGTGGATACCTCGGTGACCGTGGTCGACACCGCCTCCAACAAGGCCGTGGGCATCGTGCAGCTGATGGAGAAGAAGGTCGGCAAGGATGGCAAGGCCGGCTACACCCACGACCTGCGCGAGCTGGTGGTGGATTCCCCGAACAACCGCCTGTATGTCACCGGCCACTCCGGCGAAGGCAGCGTGCTGTTCGTGGTGGATACCCAGTCGCTGAAGCTGATCAACACCATTCCGGGCTTGGGCAACGCCAAGGCACCGGGCCTGACCCTGGATGCGGCCAACAAGCGCGTGCTCACCTCCAACCTGCTGGGGGAAGTGGTCACGGTGGGCACTGAGAGCGGCAAGGTGGAAAACCGCTTCGCCATCAGCGCCGAGCAGCCGATGAACCTGGTACTGGACCCGAGCGGCAAGCGCCTGTTCGTGACCGACCAGGGCCTGGAGATGATCCGCAAGTACCAGGCCAGCAGCATTCCGGGCTTCGTCTCCAAGCACCCGGGCCAGCGCGTGCTGGTGCTGGACCCCGCCACCGGCAAGGAACTGGCCAGCATCGCCACCGACGCCGGCCCGCTGGGCCTGTTGCTGGATGCACCGCGCAAGCGCCTGTACGTGACCAACCGCGAAGCGGGCACGGTGACGGCGTATGACAGCGGGAGCTACAAGAAGGTAGGCACCTATGACGTGCCGACCCACCCGAACAGCCTGGCGCTGGATGCGAAGAAGAACGTCCTGTACGTGACCATCAAGAATGGCGACAAGGACGAGAAGGGGAGTGAGGAGTCTGTGGCGCGGATTGCGCTGTAAGGTCGCTGTGTCAGGGCCGCCCGACCTGGGTGGGGCGGCCCTTCCCTTCACACGTAGTACGCAGCACTCACCAGCTGGAGCATGCTATCCACGTTGGCGTTCCGTCCGAATCGGCGGACATCGATCTGCTCCGTCCGCGCTTCGGCCACGAACCGGGCAATGTCACCGGCGATGCGTGAGGTGACTTGGAACCGGCTATGGGGCGCGAGTATCTGGCTGAGCGCGAGGACATCCATAAGGTGCTTTCGGATGCTTCTGCTGTCGACTGCGACACCGCTGTTCCTGCGATCACGCATTTCCAGCCAGGCGGCTGCCTTCAGGGCAATCAGACAGGCTTCGCCAATGTAAGGCATGCCCATCAGATCGCGGCGCTCGGCCAGGATGAAGTTGTAGTAATCCGTATCCAGAAGAATCGCGGAGAGACTTTCAACGCCCTCTGCACACGGTATTGGCGTGAGATGGGTAGTGCTGGCCAGAGGGGCCGTAAGCGATGGCTCTCGACTGAAGAGCTCAATCATCGCTGGGAACTCAGGGTTGGTCGGCGTCTGGAAGCGATAGCAGTTGCGCTGCCCACCGGGGCTGACCTGCCGCAGGAGGTACCCGCCTTCATCAACAAACTGCCAGAGCAACTCAACAAAAGAAGCATCAATTGCTTCAACCACCAGCACGATATCCAGATCTTTCGTGACGCGCGGATCCATATCCGCCTGGCTCATTACGGCATGCAGCGCGCAGCCACCAATCAGGACGTACTTGTCGCTATGTGCAGCGAACCTGTCGCGGAACAGTGCTAGTCCTTTAACCTCTCCCACGTGTTGTTCTCCAGTTCCTCCAGCGAGATCTGCACGCGCTCGTCGACCTCGCCCCTCAGGCTCAAGACCAGGGACAACGGGTCTACGCTGGGGGCGTCTCCCCACGGCAACGGGCGGTAGCTCCAGACCTGCAGCTTGAACGTGCCTGCATCGGCCTCGGGGATGATGGTGAACTCCGCCTCAATTTCGCGCCAATCGTTTTGTCCAATCGCGTACACGCTTTCCGATGGATGAACCAATAGCGTGAGCCCGGCGAGCGCCGTTTCGCCCGCAGTTTTGAGAAGTGCTGTAGGGCCAACAGCATGGAGCTGCTTGGCCACTGGCGTTCGCATGAGCGGCTTTGCCCGTTCCCATGTTGATTGGTATGTGTCGGTGAGGGTGAGAACCGACGCCGAACCTGCTCGTTCGATGGTGACCAGCCCAGCGGCTTCCAGCTCGCGATTGGCCCGGCTCGCTGTCATGGGCGAGTACCCCAGCTGCCGGGCGAGGGTGCGCGTAGACGTGCTGACCTCACCGCTGAGCAGCAGGCTTATCAACATTGCCTGCGTCGCGTGCGCCAGGACCAGAACCTCGGAAGGCGGCGCGGAAGCGGATACGCCTTCGGCCAGGCTCAGAGCCAGGCTGGGTGCGAAAAGTTGCCGGCCCGGAACCACGAACTCGACGCGTTCGCCAAGGAGTCTGCTGCGCTCGTAAGTGCTGAGCTGGGGTGCTACATACAGCACTCTGCACCCCGCGATACCCCGCAGCCTTGCGAGCATCTTGCGGAGTGTCTGCTGGGGAGTGACCTCTCTGCTTGCCGCGAGGATGACGGGGTGCCCGTGCACGTGCAGCTGGGCTAGATCGAAGGCATCCAGCAGAAAATAGGGGAGGGCTGGATGCTTCCAAGGCAATACCTCGGAGACCTCACCTGGAAGCAGTTCCGAGAGATAGAGATGGGTACTCAGCAGCGAGGTGTGCATCTTTGCACCGGAGTGTAACGCAGAAATCAACTGTAACATCGAGCATGTTACGGTGCAAAAGTGCGGTACATTCTCGTAAAGTTCAGCATTATCAAATAGATAGAGTGTTCGCGCTGAGGCGCGCGTGGCTTCGTTCTGGATCATGCCGTGATCGGGTGATGCACCGATCCGTGCAGTCGACTGGGGTGCGACCCTACCAGAGGGTCGGGCGCCTGGTGTCGGCGCCCGACGGTGCTTGCGCTGAAGCGCTGCGTTGCGTCTTCGGTCTTACCGCGCGGTGCTCAGGCGTTTACATCCACCAACAACCGGCCGCGCACCTTGCCTTCCAGGAATGCCGGGAAGATATCCAGCACGTCTTTCAGGCCAATCACTTCCACGGTGCTGTCGAGCTTGCCCAGATCAAGGTCGGTCGCCAACCGCGTCCAGGCTTCTTCGCGCACGTTGTGCGGCGCCTGCACCGAATCGATACCGGCCAAGGTCACGTTGCGCAGGATGAAGGGCAGCACGGAGGTGGTCAGGTCATCGCCCTGCGCCAGTCCGGCCGCTGCCACCACGCCGCGATACTTGGTCTGCGCCAGCGCATTCGCCAGCGTGTGGCTGCCAGCTACATCCACCACGCCCGCCCAGCGCTCGGCATCCAGCCCACGCGTGCGCGGGGCGGCGAGCGTGGCGCGGTCGATGAGCTCGGCGGCGCCGAGGTCCTTCAGGTACTGCGCGTGCTCCGGGCGGCCGGTGGAGGCCACCACGCGGTAGCCCAGCTTCGAGAGGATCGCCAGGGCGATCGAGCCCACGCCGCCGTTGGCGCCGGTTACCAGGATGTCGCCATGCTCGGGCTTCACCCCGCCGTGCTCCAGCGCCAGCACGCACAGCATGGCGGTGTAGCCGGCGGTGCCGATGGCCATGGCGTCTTTGCTGCTGATGCTGTCGGGCAACTTCACCAGCCACTGGCCGGGCACGCGCGCGCGCTGGGCCAGGCCGCCGTGGTGAGTCTGGCTCAGGCCGTAGCCGTTGAGCACCACGCGCTCGCCTGCGCGGAAACCGGCGTGGCTGGATTCGACCACGGTGCCGGCCAGGTCGATGCCGGGAATCATCGGGAAGCTGCGAATGATCGGCGAGCGGTTGGTCATCGCCAGCGAGTCTTTGTAGTTCAGCGTGGAGTAGTCCACCTGCACCAGCACATCGCCGTCGTGCAGGTCCGCTTCGTCAAAGCTCACCAGCGTGGTGGATACCTGGCCATCGTCTTTGCTGGCCAGCAGGGCATTGAATTTCATGGGCGTGCATCACCTTCGGGGGACATGAGCTGCATGCTATGGTCGTGCCGTGGATGTCACAAGAACTATGCTTTTCCATAGGTACTACGGTTTTCAGGAGTATCCCGTAATGGCACGGCGCGTATATGGCAAAACCGGCTGCAGCGTAGAGGCTACGCTTTCGGTCATGGGCGGCACGTGGAAGCCGGTGATCCTGTTCTATCTGGTGTCCGGCACCAAGCGCTTCATGGAGCTGACCCGGCTGATTCCCAACGCCACCCAATCGATGCTGACCAGCCAGCTCCGGGAGCTGGAGGCCGATGGCGTGGTGGTGAGGCATGTGTACCCGGAGGTACCGCCGAAGGTGGAGTACCGGCTGTCGGAGCTGGGGCAGACGCTGGTGCCGGTGTTGCTGGCGATGCGGGATTGGGGGACGGCGTATAAGAAGAAGAATCGGGAGCAGGCCGCGAAGAGGGGCGACGGCGACGCGACTGAACTGTGACGTGGCTCAAGCTGTGAGTAGGGCTTTTCCTATTCTTCAGCGTGCTCAGGTGCTCCAGACTGCCTAGGCGATAGGATTGCACGTATCCGAAAGAGGCGTAGTCAATGAAGCAAAGGACCAGAACTTCGATTCTGTTGAGCGCGCTGACCATGCTCGTCGTGGCCGGCGTCACGGGCTGCGGGCAAAGCACGGAGAACGCACAGCCCACTCAGAGGGTCACCAAGGAGAACCCTGCGATGCGTAGTGAAGTCCCGCTCATCAGGTCAGTCGCACTGGATAAAGCCGGTGAGATCGTCAATCTCGAGTTCGAGCTTCCTCCTCCGATTGAGAACGCATCGTCCACGCTGCTGTTGGGGCTTCGCGTAGTAACGCCCGATACTGAAGCCGGCCTCAAGCGATCCAGTGAGATCATCCGCTCGCACCTGTCAGCCCGGGTACGCCTTTTGCGCATCGAGCAGGACTCAATAAGCCAGATCCCGCTCTTCCGTAACACACCAGACCTGCAGGACCGGGTTGCGATAGGCGCTGATGGTGCAGTGCCAGGGGTTACTTCCTCCGATGTCGAGAGATCGCAGTTGGAGAACGCAGGATTGTTCGACGACGCGCTTTTCCATGACGTTCTGATGTTCGCAGGAACTCAGGATGCAACGCCTGGACACTACCGGTTGACCATACAGCTGGACCAGGATCATCCCGGGCTTGGCCCAGAACCGGTAGAGCTTCTCATCGCCTACATGGGAAGGGGTAAGTAAGATATGGGCAAGGAAGCGCCTTACACGGTAACCATTTATGTCGCTGCTCCCGGAACGCCGCTGAAGAGCGGCGGAACCTCGGCGGCCGGGCACATGTACCTTGCTGTTGCGCATGATGGTGAGACGCGCAGCTTTGGATTCGCGCCCGCCAGGCACGGCGCAAGCAGCGGGCCCGGCGCCGTCACAGGGCGGGATGTGGATGAGTACCAGAACCCGTTCTACTCACGAACGATGGAGATCAGCAAAGAGCAGTACGACAAGATCCTCACGTACGGAGCCAATGCCGCCAAGCATGGGTTCAACATGGAGTACAACGGCTTCTCAAACAGCTGTATCGACTTCACCTGGGGTTCGCTCAACCATGCCGGCATCCACCGGCAAACCAAATCCGGGCAGGACCAGTCCTTCGAAGGTGCGCTCAAGCCACTTGATAACAAGCGCGAGATCAAGAGCATCCCAGAGCAGATTCCGGGCAGCAAGCTCAACACCGAGCATGAAAACCCGATGCCAAAGCGGTCGCTGCTGCAGCGCATGATCTCCGAGAATGATTCGTACGAGGGCATCAGGGGCGACCCCATGCTGTCCCAGATCCGTGAGAAGGTGGCGGAACTGGACGCCGCCAATGGCCGCACCTTCGACCCCACCAGTGAGCGTGTCAGCGCAAGCCTGTATGTGCTCGCCAAGGAGAATGGGCTGTCGCGCGTGGATCACGTGATGCTCAGTGAGCGCACCCCGAACGCGACGGCAGCGGAAAACATCTTCGTGGTGCAGGGCGAGCGCACCGACCCGGGGCATCTGCGTGCTTCCATGCCAACTGCTCTGGCGGCGCAAACGCCGGTGGAAGCCTCGTTGGAACGCGGCGAACAGCTGGCCCAACAGCAGCTGGTGACACAGAACGAGCAGGCACAGTCCCAGCAGCGTGAGGTCAGCGCCCGCCAAATGGGCTAAGAGCCCTGGTCGCGGCGCGTGGAGAGCGGGTCTGGTGCGCGTGCATGCCACGTCATGGTGCCGGCGGATTCGTTCACGGGAGTGGGCTGGCGGGTTGTCTATCGTCAAGGTTCATTTCCAAACACGAAGGCTCCCCCATGACTGCACCCCGCGTTCGCCTGCACGTTGAAGATTCCGGTGGTACCGGCCGCCCTGTTGTACTCATCCATGGCTGGCCGTTGTCGGCCGAATCGTGGGAGGCGCAGGTGCCTGTGCTGAAGGCCGCTGGTTATCGGGTAGTTGCCTACGATCGCCGCGGCTTTGGGCGTTCGGACAAGCCTGCGGATGGGTATGAGTACGACACGCTGGCTGATGATCTTGCCGGTGTGATCAACGACCTGGACCTGCGCGATGTCACGCTGGTGGGGTTCTCGATGGGCGGTGGTGAAGTGGCGCGCTACATCACGCGGCATGGCGAGGAGCGGCTGCACAGCGTGGTGTTTGCTGCGGCGGTGCCGCCGTACCTGCTGCAGACGCCTGACAACCCCGAGGGGCCGCTCACGCAGTCGAAGGCCGATCAGATGCGGCGGGATCTGGAGAGCGACCGGGATTCTTTCTTTGATGGGTTCACTACGGGCTTCTTCAGCGCCAAGGGTGTGCTGAAGGTCAGCGAGAAGCAGCGGCAGGAAGCGATCGCGTTGTGCAAGCAGTCGGATCAGACCGCTGCGCTGGGGTGCATGAAGGCGTTTGGTACTACCGATTTCCGTGAGGATCTGAAGAAGGTGACTGTACCTACGCTGGTGCTGCATGGTGACAGCGACGGGACCGTGCCGTTTGAGGGTTCGGGCAAGCGTACGCATGCTGCCATTGCCGGTAGTTCGGTGGTGGTGCTTGAGGATGCGCCGCATGGGTGCAATGCGAGTCATCCGGAGCAGTTCAACGCGGCGTTGGTGGAATTTCTGGGCCGATAAGTGAGAAAGAGCACTACGCCGCCTTGGAAGAAGCCCAGTCCCAAGAAGGCCGGGAAAGGGCAGCCGCTGTCCGCTTCGCAGAAGGATGCGGCGCGGCAGCGGGCTGAGGAGAATGGGCGCGCTTATCCGAATCTGGTGGATAACATGTGGGCGGCGAAGCTGCCTCGGGGGGATTGAGCTGGGTCGGCCCGTTCAGCCACGCAGGGCGTGGCTCTACGAGGGTGATCGGCCCACGAACCGTAGGTGATTGGTCCGAAGGTGGTGGATGCCCTGCGTTACTCAGCGCAGGGCGTCTTTTGCGGCGCTCAGGGCCTGGTCGGCACGCAGGAATACGGCGGTGTTGGATTCGGCGGTGGTGGTTGATGCTGCGCCGCGCAGCAGGGTGGCGCCTGCGTTCTCCTGGAGATTGCGGGCTACCTGATCGAACCTTGCCAGCGTGTCGCTGGGCTCACTGCTGCCCAGCACGGCAATGAATTCGCCGCTGCCGGTGACGCGGTTGATGCTGTCGCCGCGCGCTGTGTCCAGGCATTGCTCCAGCGCCTGGTCCAGCTGCTGCAGCTGGCGCTCCAGGGTGCGCTCGCCGAGGCGCTGGGCCAGTTCGGACAGGTTCTGCAGTTCCAGGATGACCACGGTGTAGGCGCCGGCGGCGTCGGGGGCGATGGCTGCCTCTTCTGCGATGCCGTGGTCGAGGATGGCCGCCACCTGCTGCTCGCGTTCGCGGCTGCGCCCTTCCATCAGGTTCATGGTCAGGCGGGCCAGGGCCTGCAGGGCTTCACGCTGGGTCGGATTGAGCTCGCGCGGGTTGAGGTCCACCACGCACACGCTGCCTACTGCGGCGCCGCTTTCAGTAACGAGTGGCATGCCGGCATAGAAGCGGGCGCCGATGTCCTTCAGCACGGGGTTGTCGGCGAAGCGCGCGTCCTGCGAGAGGTCGCCTACTTCCATCAGCTGGGTAGGCTGGCGAATGGCGTGGTCGCAGACGGCAACGTTGCGTTCGGTCTGGATGCCTTCCAGCCCGGTGCGGGCCTTGAACCACTGGCGGTCGCGGTCGATCAGGGTCACCAGCGCCATCGGGGTGCCGCAGACAGCGGCGGCGACTTTGACGATGTCGTCGTAGGCGGGTTCGGGAAGGCTGCCTACGATGTGGAGTGCATCAAGGGCGCGCTGGCGCTCGGTTTCGTCGACAGTGGCAAAGGGGCTTGGAGTCATGCAGCTACCTGAAAGACGTGGACATGGCCCAAGCCTAGGTCAGCCGCAGAGCGTTCAGGTTAAGCCTGGGTAGAGAGCCGCCTGCCGATTCATGTGGGCGTGCGGTTGGTGCAGTTCAACGCTTGACCGCGAGCACGCCATCCAGCGCCAGCTCGGCCTTGAAGCCGGCCTTCTCCAGCCGCTTGGCTACCTCACGCGGCACGTCGCGGCCACTGGTGAGCTTGTTGGGCGCGCCGGTGTAATGGAACATGCGCCCGCCCTTGCGGATCACCCGCGCGAGCTGGTCGTAGAACACCTGCGAGTACAGCTCGCCGGCGATGCCGAAGCGCGGCGGGTCATGCAGGATGGCATCCACCGAACTGCTTTCCAGTGCCTCGATCGCCTGCGATACATCGCCCTGGGTGAGTGACAGCCGGCCGCCGCTGCTGGGCGCATCCGGGTCGGGCGACCACGGGTTGAGCGTGCGCAGCCACAGCACATCCGGATTCTTCTCGAACGACTGGATGCGGGTCACCCCGGCTTCCAGGCAGCAGGCGGCGAAGTAGCCCAGCCCGCCGCAGGTATCGAGCACCGTCTTGCCAGCCGGTGCCACCAGCGCCACCTTGCGGCGCGCATCTTCAAAGGGCGACACCTGCGCGCTGGGCAGCATCTTGATGCCGTCGATCTCGAAGGTGGGCGCGTCCCACTCGGTGGGCACCAGCTTGATCAGCGCCGAGCCGAACCGGGAAACCGCCAGGAATTCCTCGCCATCCCAGTAGTACAGGGTGCGGTCCTTGGTCTTGCCCGGGTAGGCATAGGTTTCGCCCTTCCACTGCCAGCTTTCCGCGCCCAGCGTGGCCGTGCCGGTGGAGCGTGCCAGATCCAGCGAGCCGGTCCACTCGGGAGCACCTGCATCGCGGGCGCGGACCAGGGCTTCGGCGAGGGGGCGGGTGAGCAGGGGGCCGGTGTAATGGGTCACGGGATCAGGGCGGACCGCGCTGTGGGGCAGCCGGCCGACGGGCAGGAAGGGGTGGGCATCGTAACCGAGATGGCCGCCGGGCTGGTTCACGCAGGGGCGCCGGTGGATGTTCCGTGCTGCGGCCGCAGCTCCAGCCACCGTAGGTGCCGGGGCCGCTGAAGGTCGAGTCTTCGGGGGACATATGGTGGAACCAGCAGTAGGTGGCGTGGTAGATCCGCGTGGCGCGGGACTGGCGCGCGTACTGGTAGGTGAAGGAGCCGTCCTCGTTGGGAATCAAGACCTGCTCCACGGGGGCCTTGCCGCCGCTGAAGTCGTCCCACAGCGCGGTACGGATGATGATGTGGGTGCCGTCGTCCGAGAATCCGGGGCGGTCGTGGTAGCCGGGTGGGAACGGCTCGGAACGGGTGCTGGCAAGCAGGAACAGAAGCACGGAGAACATGGAAGGGGCTGCGCGATGGGCCGAGGTGAGGGCACTTTGTCCCGGTCTATCGGACCGTCGCCGTGCACTGCGTCGCAGAGCCGGAACTGGAGCGATTGAGAGGCTCAATACTGTGCGGCGCGTCGCCTGTGGACGGGTCTAGAATGACAGCATGCCTATATTCCACCGCGTCGTTCTGCGCTTCCTTGGCTGCGTACCTGCCGTGCTGCTGGTGGCGTGCGCCGTGCCGGGCAGTGGGCCGCCACCGGCCGCGATAGACAACGTGCGCTCGGTGGAGATCCACTACCAGTACAGCGGCTGGAGCCATACAGACGAAGTCCACCGGCTGCAGCGCAGTGGCGGCCAACGCGCGTTTACCCGTACCTCGAAGGTGGAAACCGCCAAGGGCGTTGAAACCACGCAGGCCACGGTGCCGGCGCAGCGGGTGGGAGAACTGGTGTGGGCGCTGTCGGCACCACCCTGGCCGCGCGAGCGGGCAGTGCAGGTAGTGGCACGCAGGGTGCCGGCGGCGTGGATGATGGAGAACGCGTTGATCTCCGCACGCGGTAACGTGCCCGGCTGTGACACGGAAGAGGAGATCCGCAACCGCATGTTTTCGCATCTGGGTGGCGCTGCGTTGCGTACCCAGTTGGATGCTTACTACGAAGGGATGCCGTGGACCGACGATTACCCCGAGATGCGGGTGGTGATCTCGTTCCGCAACGCGCCTGACCGGGTGATCTCGTCGAAATCGCAGGCGCTGCTCATGCTGCCATGGACGCTGGGTGAGCTGCCTGTGCCGGGACCCGCGAACGCGGGCCCGCACAGTTGGTCGGTGCCTGTCAGTGACGCGTTGCGCCGGCTCCTGCCGACCACCTCGCAGGCTGCCCAGCGGTTGGCGATGGACGCCGACATCCATCTTGCGTCGAGGGTGGCTGCTGCGGCGGAGCAGCAGTGTGTGAAGGAGCTGGGTGGCGCGCGCGCTGCGCCCTGAGCATGCCCCAGCCTGACGACTGGTCAGGTGTCACGCCGACACGGCTGCACGCACTGACCTGATCGTTCGTGCTCGCGCAGATTTGCACACTGCGCGCATGGCTACTGAACACCTCTCCTGGGAACCCGGCAGCGCGTACTTCTTCAGCGCGCATCTTCGTGATCGCTACAGCCGCCTGCTGGTGGAGCACGCGCAGGTACTGCGGCTTGCATTCCGGGTAGCGCAGCAGGCGCGGCCGTTCCGGATCAATGCCATCGTGGTGCTGCCCGATCATCTGCACGGGGTGTGGACTTTGCCGGATGGGGACGAAGGCGGCCACCGGCGATGGCTGCAGATCCAGGCGGTGTTCGACCGCCAGCTGCCGGGCCATCCACCCCGCGCGATGGTGCGCCGTGACCGCACGGTTCGTCCGCTCTGGCACACCGACTTCCGCGAACGTCGTCTGCTCGACGCTGAGGACGTGCAGCGCCACATCGCCTACGTGCATAGCTATCCCGTGCAGCACGGGTTCGTGCGCGAGGCCTGCGAGTGGCCCTACAGCTCCATCCACCGCCGCTGCGCCAGGGAGGGCGGGCCATGCTGAAGTACGGGCGGGTCGTGCCGCGCGGCGTGCGCTGGATGGTGGGCGGCCGACTCGGATGGCTGGCGCGTCCTGTGCGCGGGGATTCGCGCCGCCGTATGCCGCTACCGGGTGTGGCCCTGCAGCGAGGGCGGACGTGGCGTTGGGCGGTTGCGCCGGTGCAGGCAGGCTCCACTGCCTGCGCGGGCCGGCCGTACAGGGGAGCGGGAGCACGGCGGCACATGCGCCGCTACGTGCGGACGTCACACCGGGGTTTGGTGCGGTGGGGATCCGCACCGACGAGGAAACCCCGGCGGCAACTGCATATCCGCGGTTCGCCGCAGGGCGGCGCCTTGGGTGAGGCGCTCAGGGGCAGGTCACCTGGAACACCGGGCCGGCACCGATCAGGACCAGCGCCATGTAGTCGCTGTCCTTGTCCTTGCCCTTGAGGGTGGCGCCGGGATTGAAGTGGAAAATACCGAAGCCGCCCGTGGGGCGCACCAGCGCCTTGTCGATCTGGTCGGCGTCATCCTTGAAGAAGCGGGCGATATCGGCGCGCGAGGAGAGTTGCAGCGGCGTGGTGTCGCGCTGCCATTGCTCGTCGCGGTTGAAGGAGACGAAGTACTGCCCCTGCTGCTGTTCGATGCGGAATTCGGCCGGCTTGCGGGGGTGGGTGGCGAAGCAGCCCAGCAGCGGGTCGGAAGAGAACACACCGGCGGTGTTGTCACGGTCTCGGCAGGCTGAGAGCAGCAACAGGCTGGGCAGCAGAAGCAGGAACGGCGATGTGCGCATGGCGGATCCCCCCCAGGGACAGGTTCACGGTCATCGTGAGCCTTTGCCTGCGCAGGCGGTGTGTACGCGCTGCGTTGGGTGTACGGTTGGGGAGACCTACGGAGCAAGTAAATGTCACAACCCACTTCCCAGCCGCTGCACAACCGTGTCGATTCCCCTGGTGCAGGCCAACGGTGGCCGCTGCTTGGCACCGCCAGCTGGCTGGTGGCGCCCGCGATCCTCGCGGCGGCCTATGCGGTAGCGCAGGCATCACCGGAGATGGGGCGGCTGCTGGTCGGAAGCGCCGGGGTGGCGGTGGGTGTGCTGGCGTCGTCGGTACTGGGCCTGCTGCTGACCATCGGCTCGCGCGTACGCCGCGAGCGCTGGCCATGGGTGGGCATTGTGGGCGCGGTCATCAGCGCGCTGCCGCTGTCGTTGTTCCTGGCAGGAATGCTGCTGCGCCTTTAACTCCGTAGAGCCACGCCCTGCGTGGCTCTACGCGGTTGTGGGGCCACGCGAGTTCAATGACGGTGGCGGCGCCAGGCATTCCATATGTGGGTGCTGGCCAGGAGCAGGCTGCCCGCTACCGTCATGGGGGTCTCGGCGTCGTGGCTCGGCCACCCTGCTGCGCCCGCCAGAAGCAAAAGCAGACCGGCGGTTGCACTGATGATCGCCACGGCCGGCAGCGGTTGCTGGCAGTGGGCGCGCCATAGCGCGAAGCCGGTGGTCGGGGCGGCGATGGCCACGAACACGATGTGTACCCACTCCGCTTCGGCCCACACCGCCATCAGCGGCAGGGCGGCGGCGAGCAGCGGCAGGGCCAGGCAGTGCAGCAGGCACAGGCTGGAAAGGGCGATGGCGCCGGCGTCGAGCAGGGCGTTGGTGGTCTTCATGGGGGAAGGGGTCTGGAACGATGGATGTTATATAGTAACATTTAAGTCCACTTCCAAGCTTTCGCCACCATGACTGCCTCTGCCACCTCTTTCGACTCCCGCCTGCCGGTCACGGTGCTGTCCGGCTTCCTTGGCGCGGGCAAGACCACCCTGCTCAACCAGCTGCTGCGCAACCGCGAGGGGCTGCGGGTGGCGGTGATCGTCAACGACATGAGCGAGATCAACATCGATGCGCAGCTGGTGCGCGACGGCGGGGCGGCCCTGAGCCGCACCGAGGAAACCCTGGTGGAGTTCAGCAATGGCTGCATCTGCTGCACGCTGCGCGATGACCTGCTGCAGGAGGTGAAGCGGCTGGCGTCCGAAGGGCGCTACGACTACCTGCTGATCGAATCGACCGGCATCGCCGAGCCGATGCCGGTGGCAGCTACGTTCTCGGTGCGCGATGACGCCGGGTTCTGCCTCAACGACATCGCGCGGCTGGATACGCTGGTGACGGTGGTGGATGGGCAGAACTTCCTGCGGGACTTCAGCAGCAACGCGCTGCTGGCCGACCACGGGCAGCAGGCCGGGGCGGACGACACGCGCGGGGTGGTGGACCTGCTGGCCGAGCAGATCGAGTTCGCCAACGTGATCGTGGTGAGCAGGGCCGATGTGGTGGACGATGACCTGCTGCAGCAGACGCTGGCGGTGCTGCGCGCGATGAACCGCGATGCGCGGCTGCTGCTGTCGCGCAACGGTGATGTCCCGGCGCATGAGCTGCTGGACACGCGCCGCTTTGATTTCGTGCGCGCGCAGCTGGCGCCAGGCTGGATGCAGGCGCTGCGGGGCGAGCACGCGCCGGAAACCGAGGAGTACGGCATTACCAGCTTCGTGTATCGCGCGCGCCGGCCGTTCCATCCGCAGCGCTTCGCGCGCCTGCTGGAGCACGGGTTGGGCAGCGTGATCCGCAGCAAGGGCTTCTTCTGGCTGGCCAACCGCATGGACTGGGTGGGTGAGCTGTCCAGCGTTGGCGCGGCCACGCGCACCCAGGCGGCAGGGTTCTGGTACGCGGCGCGCGAGCGGGTGGAGGCCGGGTTGGAAGACACGGTGCCGCTGTTGCCGCCGCCGCGTGTGCCGTACACCGATGTGGGCTGGGTGCGGCAGCAGGCCGGGTGCTGGACCGCGCCGTTGCCCGGCGTGCATGAGGTCGCCGATGCCGGCGAATACCAGGCGATGCGCCGGATGTGGCACCCGTGGTGGGGCGATCGCCGCCAGGAGCTGGCGGTGATCGGGGTGGGGATGGATGAGCACGCGGTGCGTGCGGAGTTGGATGCGTGCCTGTTGGATGACGGCGAGATGCAGGCCGGGCCGATGTTGTGGCAGCTGTTGCCGGATGCATTTCCTGCCTGGGCGCGCACTTGATGTACGCGACTACAACAGCTTCAACTGCCAACCCTCCTCGCTGGCATCCAGCTGATGGGTCAGCTGCACCGCATCCAGCAGGGCCTGGTCGTGCGAGACGATCACCACGCTGCCGCGATACTGGTTGAGCATCTGCTCCAGTGCGGCCAGCGAGGCCAGGTCCAGGTGGTTGCCGGGCTCGTCGAGCAGCAGTAGCTGCGGCGGCACTTCCGCGTAGAGCACCGCAGCCAGCGCGGCCTTGACCCGCTCGCCGCCACTCAGCGTGCCCAGCGGACGCAGGCTGCGCTCGGCATCCAGGCCGAGCAAGGCCAGCTGGGTGCGCAGGGTGCCCTCGCTGGCCATCGGGTTCGCGCGCTGCAACAGCTGCAGTGCCGAATCCTGCGCGGGTAGCGAGGACAGGGTCTGGTCGAGCAGGGCCGTGGTGGCCGCGCGCTTGACCTCGCCACGGAGCGGCTGCAGTTCACCGGCCAGCACCCGCAGCAGGGTGGACTTGCCACTGCCGTTGCGGCCACGCACGCCGATGCGGTCGCCGCGCTGGAGGTGCAGGGTGATGTCCTGCCAGGGCGCCTCGACCCACGGCAGCTGCACGTTGGTGAGCGTGGCGACCTGTTGTGGACCGGGCGCCGCCAGGCTGGGCCCGAGCATCGCGATCTGGGCGGCCTCCTCCACAGCCGCTGCCGCCTCCCGTACACGGCTGTCGGCCGCTGCACGCCGTTCAAGCTGCTGCGCCTGCAGCCGGCCGGCGCTGTTTTCGGCGCGGTTCTTCATGCCCCCAAGCAGGATCGGCGCCTGGTTCGCGGTGCGGGCATCGCGCTGCGCGCGTGATTGGCGGTGTTCCTGCCGCTCGCGCTGTTCGCGTAGTGCGGCCTGCTCCTGCCGGCGTTCGCGCCTGCGCAGGGCCAGCTCTGCTTCGGCATTGGCCAGCTCGGCCTGCTTCTGCCCGGCATACAGGTCGTAGTTGCCGCCGTAGCTGCGCAGCCCGCTGGGGGTGAGCTCGACAATGCGCTGCATCTCGCGCAGCAGTGCGCGGTCGTGGCTGATGACGATCAGACCGCCGCGCCATTGCGCCAGCGCATCGATCAGCCGCGTTCGATGTGCGCTGTCGAGGTGGTTGCTGGGCTCGTCCAGCACCAAGGCATCCGCGTCGGAGAGCAGGGCACCGGCCAGCGCCACCTGCATGGCTTGGCCGCCGCTGAGGGTGGCGGCTGGCTGCGCGGGATCCAGCTCGGGCAGGCCGAGCCGCTGCCATTGCGCCTGCAACTGCTCGCGCAGGGTCCAGCGTTCGGCTACCAGGGCGAAGTCGTGCGGGTCCACGCTGCCGGCTTCGATCCGGTCCAGCGCATCCAGTACCGGGGCGACGCCGGCCAGGTCGACGATGCGGCCGGGCAGCACGCCACTGTGCTGGGCCAACAGGTGTACCTGGCCTTGCCGTTGGATGTGCCCACTGCTGGGCTGCAACTGCCCGGCCAGCAGGCGGCCGAGCACGCTCTTGCCCACGCCATTGCGACCGACCAGGCCAGTGGGAGTGGTATCGAACGAAGCAGAAAGCTCAGGGAAGAGCACCCGGCCATCGGGCAGGATGAACGTCACGCGGTCGAGCGTGAGGGTGAATGCGGTCATGCGACCTCCAGCAATGCCAAGGACTCCCCCTGCGAACAGGGCGGGAAGGAGACTGGCCGTCAAACGACGGCGGCATTACTGGCGCATGCAGGCACACCTCATTACGGGGACGGCTGGATGCCGCGTGTGCATTATATGGCTACTCGGTGATCGAATTGGGGTTCTGCATGTCCTCCGGCGCCTTCCCATACTGCGTGCGCCGCTGCTCATGGAAGGTAATGAACTCCGGGGCCGGCAGCGGGCGCGAGAACAGCCAGCCCTGCCCGAACTCCACCTGCCGCGACTGCAGGTAGGCGAGCTGGGCGGAAGTTTCGATGCCCTCGGCCACGGTGAACAGCCCCAGCGTCTTGGCCATGTCGATGATGTGCGAGGTGACCGGGCTGGTGACGCTGTGGGTGCCGATGGAATCAATGAACGACTTGTCGATCTTCAATGCATCCAGCGGCAGCTGCTGCAGGTACTGCAGGCTGGAGTAGCCGACGCCGAAATCGTCGATGGCCACGCAGTGCCCGGCACGCCGCGCGGCAGCAAGAGACGTACGTGCGCCCTGGATATCGAGGAAGCCCCGTTCGGTGGCTTCCAGCCAGATCTGCTGCGGGTGGATGCCGCTGCCGACCAGCTTGCCCGACAGCACCTTCAGCGCCCGCCCGCTGCTGACATCGCCGGCGGAGAGGTTGATGGCGATATGCGCGCTGCGGTCGTGGATGAGAAGCTCGCGCATGTCGCTGATCACCAGATCCATGACGTGGTCGGTGAGCGCTTCGATCAGGCCGGTTTCCTCGGCGACCGGAATGAACAGATCCGGCCGTACCTGGGTGCCGTCGGCGCGCGACCAGCGCACCAGCGCTTCGGCACCCACGCAGATGCCGGTGTCCAGTTCGATGATGGGCTGGTAGTCCATGCGGAACTCGCGGCGGCGCACCGCGCTGGACAGTTCGTTGCGCAGCGACAGCCGCCGGCGCGAGAGCCAGATGCCAGCGACGGTGGCCAGCACCGCGCCCACTACGGCCAGCGGCACCAGCTGCCAGAACTGCTGCTGGAAGGCGGCCATCAGCCCGACGCGGGGAGCGATGGCGATGGCCAGCCATTCCTGGTCCTGTGCGCTGGCAAACAGCGTGCGCGGGGTATGCCCGTTGTGCGGCTCGCGCAGCAGCCGCTGCAGCAGTTCCGGGTCGGCCATCGATTGCTGGGCAATCAGGCGGCCATCGGGGGTGGCCACCGCCAGCCGCACGTTGGGTTCGGCGATGACATCCACGAACCGGGAGGGGTCCATCAGGATGTCGTGGCGGCCCAGCTGCAGCGAGAGCAGCGAGGCTGCGCCATCGCCGGCCACCGGGCGCACGCCCAAGGTGATGGAGGCGCCGTCGGCGGTGATGTGGTCCGGGGTGGGTTCGGGCACCAGGTCGTCGACCATGCCCCAGGAGGTGCAGCGCAGCCGGCCTTCCTCGAAGTAGCCCACCTGTTCGGCCGAGGTGGTGCCCAGCGCCAGGCTGCGCATCAGTTTGAGGTGCTCGGGCGAGCAGCCGGGCAGCTGCGCCTGGTTGAGCTTGCGCAGGGCCAGCAGGCCGGCCTCGTAGGCGCGGTGGGCGCGCTGCAGGGTGCGTTCGGCGGTGCGCTCGAGGCGGTCGGTCTCGGCGACCTGGGCGCGGCTCCAGCTGATGTAGACCAGCGCGGCCACAGGCAGGATGGCCCCGAGGAGGGCGGCAAGCGCGATGGCGGCGATGGTGCTGGCGCGCTTCAAGCGGACCTCTCTGCCCGTCGGGGCCTGGATTGAGCCCTATATGACCATCTGGAACGCTCGTTTGGAACAGGGCTTCACGTAGATTCCTGTCGGTATTTCCCCAGTGTCGGCATCAGGTCGCATGGGGAAGGTGAAGCCGTCAGCCCGGGCAACCATGACTGACGCCTATCGGCAGTAGTCAAACCTGCGGCTGTCTTCTATGGTCGGCACTTCGTCCCTGCCCGGCCCCGCCCATGTCCGACCCCGCCGCCCCGCCCGAACATCTTCGGCGCAGCCTGTCCAATCGCCACCTGCAGCTGATCGCCATCGGCGGCGCCATCGGCACCGGGTTGTTCATGGGGTCGGGCAAGACCATCAGCCTGGCCGGGCCGTCGATCGTGCTGGTGTACCTGATCATCGGCGCGATGCTGTTCTTCGTGATGCGCGCGATGGGCGAGCTGCTGCTGTCCAACCTGGAGTACAAGTCGTTCATCGATTTCTCCACCGACCTGCTCGGCCCCTGGGCCGGCTTCTTCTGCGGGTGGACGTACTGGTTCTGCTGGATCATCACCGCGATCGCCGATGTGATCGCCATTGCCGCCTACGCGCAGTTCTGGTTCCCGGACCTGGCGCCGTGGATACCGGCGGTGATGTGCGTGGTGCTGCTGATGAGCCTGAACCTGGTGACGGTGAAGCTGTTCGGCGAAATGGAATTCTGGTTCGCCCTCATCAAGATCATCGCGATCTGCGCGCTGATCATCACCGGCCTGGGCCTGGTGGCGTGGGGCTTCAAGGCGCCGTCGGGGCACGTGGCCTCGCTGGCCAACCTGTGGAACGACGGCGGGGTGTTCCCGATGGGGCTGGCCGGGTTCTTCGCCGGTTTCCAGATCGCGGTGTTCGCCTTCGTCGGCATCGAGCTGGTGGGCACCACGGCCGCTGAAACGGCCGACCCGGAGCGCAACCTGCCCAAGGCGATCAACTCCATTCCGATCCGCATCATCGTGTTCTACGTACTGGCGCTGGTGGCGATCATGGCGGTCACGCCCTGGCGCGACGTGGTGCCGGGCAAGAGCCCGTTCGTGGAGCTGTTCGTGCTGGCCGGCATTCCGGCGGCGGCGAGCCTGATCAACTTCGTGGTGCTTACCTCCGCTACGTCGTCGGCCAACAGCGGCATCTTCTCCACCAGCCGCATGGTCTACGGGTTGGCTGAGGAAGGGCATGCGCCGGGCCTGTTCAAGCGGCTGTCGCGTGCGGCGGTGCCGGCACGCGGGCTGCTGTTCTCCTGCATCTGCCTGCTGCTGGGCGCGATGCTGATCTACCTGATCCCGAACCTGGTCACGGCCTTCACCTTGGTCACCACGCTGGCGGCGGTGTTGTTCATGTTCGTGTGGTCGCTGATCCTGTGTTCGTACATCGTGTACCGCCGCAAGCGGCCGCAGCTGCACGTGGCGTCGAAATTCAAGATGCCGGGCGGCATCTTCATGTGCGGGGTGTGCCTGGTGTTCTTCGCGTGCGTGCTGGTGCTGCTGACCCTGCAGCCCGATACCCTGCAGGCGCTGGCGATCAGCCCGCTGTGGTTCCTGCTGCTGGGCGTGGGCTACGCGATACGCAAGGCCACCGCCCGATAGGGCTTCACCTGCAGTTCGCACCGCCAGCCGGATGATCGCGCCACCCCTCGATCTGGCCGCCCCCGGGCGGCCCCGGAGCCATGAAGCCCCTGCTGCCTGCCGTGCTGGCCCTGTTGCCGCTGCTGTTGCCCGGCACGGCGGCCGCGCGCACGGTGTACCGCTGCGTGCAGAACAACACGGTGAGCTTGGCCACGGCGCCGGAGCCGGGCTCGAAGTGCAAGGCGCAGCAGATCGACGACAACGCGGTGCAGGCACCGAACCTGTGGGGCAACATGGGGGTGTTCAGCGGCACCCTGTATGAGCGCGAGCAGGATGGGCAACTGGTGTATTCCACCCGCAACCTGCCCGGTTCGCGGGTGTTCCTGAAGTTCACGGTGGCCACGCCGCCGGGCGAACCGGCGCACGAAGGGCTGGGCAAGGTCGGCGCGCCGCAGCTCAACCGGCATGCGAAACAGTTCAAGGCGGCCGCACGTGCCACGGGCGTGGACGATGCCTGGCTGCGCGCGATTGCCCATGCCGAAAGTGGCTTCGATGCCGGCGCGGTGTCGCCCAAGGGCGCGCAGGGGGTGATGCAGCTGATGCCCGATACCGCCACCGAGCTGGGCGTGTCCGATCCCTTGTCCGCCGAGCAGTCGATCAACGGCGGCGCGCGGTACCTGAAGGCGCTGCTGGCGCGCTACAAGGGCGACCGCACGCTGGCGGCAGCCGCCTACAACGCAGGCATCGGTGCGGTGACCCGCTACAAGGGCGTGCCGCCGTATGCCGAAACGCTGGCCTACGTGGAGAAGGTGGGCACGCTGTACGCACGCTACCGCGAGGCGATGGGGTTCAAGGCGGAAACCCCGGCGCGATAGCCGGGGGAACCCACATCACTCGTTATAGAGCGGGTAGCTGTCGACCCGGCCGACACGGCGTACCGCCTTCTTTACATCGGCACGCTGCGCAAACTGTTCCCAGCGTGCGTTGGACTCGATATCACCCGGCAACGTCGGCGACATGCGGGTGTCCTGTAGCTCCAGCAGCGCGGTACCGCGTTCCATCGGGTCGTCCAGGCGTGCGGTCAGTGCCACCACCGCTTCGTCCAGGCGGTTGTCGGCCACCAGCCCGGCCATGTAGTGGGCGGCGTCCGCTTCCCGCGCAGCGAACAACGCATCGCGTGCTTCCTGCGCAGCGGCGTCATCCTTGAGCTGCAGCGCGGCCAGCAGTTGCACCAGCTGCCGTGCACCTTCGCCCAGCGCGTTGAGGTGCTCCAGGTCCCTGACCTGCTGGCGGGCCATCGATGGGCGGTGCAGGCCGATGTACAGCACGGCCAGGCCAAGCGGCTGGTTGGCCAGGCCGCTCTGCGAAGTCATGCGCACGGCCAGCTGCTGGGTCTCCACGGCTTCATCGATCTGGCCCAGCTGGTGCTGCGCACGCGAGCGCAGGTCCAGCAGCCAGCCGATCGATTCCACCTCTTCCGGCGCGGGCACGGTGGTGGCGTTGGGTGCGAAGTCGGCCAGCCATTGGGTCATGCCGATCACTTCCTGCGGCTTGCCGGCCACCAGCAGCGCGTAGGCCAGCTCCACGGCCACCTCATCCAGCGCCGGCGCCAGCATGCTCTGCACGCGCAGGCGGTCGATATGCCGTTGCGCCGATGCCACCGGATCGAAGCGGGGGTCGGTGCGCGGCAGGTAGCGGTCGAAGCGCTTGTCGCTGCGCAGGGTGATCAGCGCCAGCGGCTGGTCGATCCGCTCCAGCGTGGCACGCACCTTGTCGCGCTGCCCGGCTTCAACCTGCAGCGTGGCCAGGGTGACCCACAGTGCGGCCGGATCGATGTCGTCGTTCTTCCAGTTGCGGTCGAACAGCGCCTGCAGCAGGTCCAGCCGGGTCGCTGGGGTGTCCTTCAGGAGCAGGTCCAGCTGCCAGACCATGTCCTTGTGCAGGTCCGGCACGCCATCGGTATCGCCGATCGCGCGGATGATGTTGCGCGCCGAAGCTTCCACTTCATTGTCGACCAGCTGGCCGCTGGCCAGCAGGAAGCGTGCGGTGGCGTTGCCCGGATGGATCGACAGCGCGGTGTCCAGGCGCTGCGCGGCCAGCGCGTCCTGCCGTTGCAGCCCGGCCACCCTTGCCGCGGCCAGCCACACGTCACTGCGCTGCGCGTCGTCCAGCTGTGCGAGGCGTGGATCGGCGAGCAGGCGTTCGAACGCGAGTGACGCCCCCAGGCTGTCGCCGCGGTCGCTTTGTTCGCCGGCCGCCGCCACGTCGGCCAGGAAGCCAGCGTCAGCGGCAGGCGCGGTGCTGGCAGCTGCATCCACGGTGTCATGCGCGGCCGCGTGCGCGCGGGCGACGGGCGTGGCGAACAGCGAGAGCAACAGGGCGAGGGCGGTGCCGGTACGGCAGGTCATGCGGTGCGTCCTTGCGTGGCGTAAGCCTCGATTGAAACCGGAACGCGGCATCCACACAAGTCGATGCGGACGCACGCAGGGTTTGCAGGCATGCGGCGAGCGGCTAAGGTCGTGTCCCGAACTGGCAGCAGGCAAGGACAGCGATGACGCGCGGACGATGGGTAATGGTGGCGCTGGTGGGCGTTGCGGTGGCAGCGGCACTGGCGTGGACCTTCGTACGCGAGCCGGCCGCACCGGCACCGCCGCCGGGCCCGGTGGCCACGGTGCTGGGCTGGACGCCGCAGGTCAGCCTGCTGGCCGGTGACGGCGTGGGCGGGCTGCGCGATGGCGCGGCGGCGCAGGCGCAGTTTGCCGATCCCTACGGCCTGGCGCTGGATGCGCACGGCGTGCTGTATGTGGCAGATGCGGGCGACAACAACCGCATCCGCCGGGTGTTTCCCGATGGGCGGGTGGACACGCTGGCCGGGCAGGGGGAGGGCTGGCGCGATGGCCCGGCGCTGCAGGCGCAGTTCAATACGCCGTCGGCCCTTGCGCTGGACGCGGCCGGCAACGTGTTCGTGGCTGACACCGGCAACCATGTGATCCGCCGGATCGGCACCGATGGTGTGGTCAGCACGATCGCCGGTGATGGCACCGCGGGTTACGCCGATGGCCCGGCCGCGCAGGCGCGCTTCGATGGGCCGATGGGCGTGGCGGTGGGCGCCGATGGCCGCGTGTTCGTGGCCGATACCTGGAACGACCGCATCCGCGTGATCGAGCCCGATGGCCAGGTGCGCACGCTGGCCGGCGGCGATGCACCGGGCAACGTGGACGGTGCAGGGGTGGGTGCGCGGCTGGATACACCGGTAGCGTTGGCGCTGGATTCGCATGGCAACCTGCTGATCGCCGACCTGCTCAACGGCGCGATCCGCCGGCTGGCGCCGAACGGCACCGTGGATACGCCGCTGGCCCGCGGCAGCCTGCTCAACGGGCCGCTGGCGCTGGCGGTGACCCACGATGACGTGGTGTACGTGAGCGATTTCGACGGCAAGGTGGTGCAGTTGTCGGCGCTGGGCCACGTGGTGGACCTTACCGGCGCGTCGGCGCAGCCGCGCTTCTCGCGGCCCAGTGGGCTGGCACTGGATGCCGAGGGCGGGCTGTATGTATCCGATGCGGCGTCGTACCGGGTGCATCGCCTGCGCGCGCTGGCTTCCGGCACCACGCCCGCGCCGGCATTGATTGGACCCGCCGCCGATGCCGCGCTGCCCGACACCGGCGGGCGCTGGCCGCTGGCCCCGCAGCTGGGCTGGCATGAGGTGGTGGGCACGCTGGGCGAGGTGCGCGGCAACTTCAGTGGCGAGAGCCGCCACCATCTGCACGATGGCTTCGATATCCGTGGCGACGTGGGACAGACGGTGCTGGCGATGACCGATGCCAAGGTCAGCAGCCCGTTCCCGAGCTGGTCGGTGGGCGGGCAGGCTGAAGGGCTGTCACTGGATCGGCTGCGCTACATCCATATGAAAGTGGGCCGCGATGCGCGTGACCGCGCGTTCGACGCGCGCTGGCCGCAGCTGCGGGACCTGGACGGCAAGCTGGAGCGGGTACGGGTGCGCCGGGGCACGCGCTTCAAGGCCGGTGAGCCGTTGGGCAGCATCAACCGCATGGCGCACGTGCATCTGAGCGTGGGCGCCGGTGGCTTCCAGCGTAACGCCGTGGCGCTGGGCTTCGTGGGCTATGCCGACAGTTTTGCGCCGCGCATTACCGAGGTGGCGGTGCTGGATGACCTGGACCAGCCGATCAAGGCCGGCGCGAACGGGCGCGTGCCGGTTCCGCGCACGGGGCCGGGCGTACAGATCGTGGTTGAGGCGTGGGACCAGGTGGACAACAACCTGCCACGGCGACGGTTGGGGGCGTACCAGGTGGGATACCAGATCCTGGATGCGGCTGGCACGCCGCTGGCCGGGTACGAGCAGCCGCGCTTCAACATCGTGTTCAACCGGATGCCGCGCGAGGACAGCGCCACGGTGGTGGCGTATGCGCCTGACAGCGGGATAACCGTGCACGGCAGCGCGGTGACCCGGTTCCGCTACCTGGTGACCAACACCGTGCGCGATGGGTTGGTGGAAGCCGGGCGCTGGCAGCCGGAGGCGTTGCCGGCGGGGGATTACATCATTCGCGGGAGTGCACGCGATTACAGCGGGAATGAGGCGGTAGGGGCGCGGGAGTTGAAGGTTACGGTGTTGCCGTGATTGTGAAGCAACAGCCCAGGTTGCATGGGGCGATGCGTTAAAGCGGTCGCGGAATGTGCGTGCAGTCGTTTGGGAACCGACCCCACCAGAGCGGCGCCGCCACGGTGCAGGGCGTCAGGCGTCAGGCGCCGACGCGGCGGCGCTCTGCTTCGAAGTCGGCTACCGGGCGGACTTCGATGCTGCCGTAACGGGACCACGGGAACGCCTGGGCGATGCGCAGGGCTTCGTCGTGGTCGCGGGCGTTGATGAGGTTGAAGCCAGCGAGCAGTTCGCGGGTTTCCGCGAAGGGGCCGTCGGTGATCCGGGCCTGTGATTGGCGCGTGCGCAGGGTACGGGCTTCGGCAACCGGCTCCAGCTGTTGCGAAGCGACCAGCGTGCCTTCGGCCTTGAGCTTGTCAGCGTGCTGGATGCAGCCGCGCATCATGGCGTCGTATTCCTCGGCGGGCACGTCCTGGATCAGGGCTTCGTCGATGTAGATCAGCAGCAGGAATTGCATGGCCGGCGCACCGCTGGACAGGGGACGCCCATGATGCCCCAGCCGGCGCTACGAGCCTGTTGCAGTGCAGCGCCGCCGGCCTGTTCAGGGCTGTGACCGTCACCTTCTTGCGGCATCGGAATATTTTTTGGCAGCCATGTCGATTTCCGTTCCACTGGGGCGTCGTAACCAGTGAAGGGCCCGCCAACCGGGCCGACAACGAGGACAAGCCGATGAAAGTCATGGTGATCGTGAAGGCGACCGAAGCCACCGAGGCCGGGGTACTGCCCACCGAGGCGCAGTTCCGGGACATGGGTGCCTTCAACGAGGAACTGGTGAAGGCCGGGATCATGCTGGCCGGTGATGGGCTGCGGCCCAGCAGTCATGGCCGCCGGGTCGCTTACACGGGTGCGGCACCGCAGGTGATCGACGGGCCGTTCGCCGAAACCCGCGAGCTGGTGGCCGGGTTCTGGCTGTGGCAGGTGCGCTCGGTGGACGAAGCCACCGAATGGCTCAAGCGCGCCCCGTTCCTGCCGGGCGACGTGGTGGAGATCCGCCCGTTCTATACCGAAGAAGATTTTGGCGAGGTTTTCACCCCGGAATTACGTGCGCAGGAACAGCGTCTGCGCGAGCAGATCGGCCAGGCCGACTGACCCACCCACCGTGCTTTTCAGGAGATTCCCATGAAACTGATTCCGTTCCTTGGCTTCAGCGGCCAGACCCACGAAGCCATGGCGTTCTATGCCCAGGTGCTGGGTGGCAAGGTCACCTCGGAAATGAAGTACAGCGACATGCCGCCCAGCGACAACATGGACGGCTGCGGCGACAACCCTGGCCCGGCCGATCCGAACCTGATCGCGCACAGCCAGCTGGAAGTGGGCAGCGCGATCCTGATGGCCGCCGATGGCCCGCCTTCTTCGGGCCAGGGCAGCACCACGATCAACATCGACGTGGAAACCGAAGAAGAGGCCGAGCGTGTGTTCAAGGCACTGTCCGAAGGCGGCAAGGTCACGTTCCCGATCGGCGAAACGTTCTGGGCCAAGCGCTGGGGCATGCTCGAAGACCGCTACGGCAAGCCGTGGATGGTCAACTGCATGAAGCCGTACTGATCCTGCCCCCAACCGGTAGCGGCGGGCCGGGGGCGGCCCCACCCCGACCCCAGAGAATCGCCCCCGCCAGACCCCGGCGCCCCCCCCAACAGGAG
>NZ_JASCOP010000149.1:0-8021 GCF_029959395.1 Stenotrophomonas sp. PS02300 | reverse complement strand
GCGCACGACCGTTGGTCGTGCGACCAATGTGCCGACCAACGGTCGGCACCTACATCATTCCGCCGGCGGTGTTTGCCCCGCTTCGCGCTCCTGCACCTGCGCCTGGCGCATTTCCTGTTCCGAGGAGCGCAGCGCCTTGACGTCGAGCGGGCGGATCGAGCCGATGAAGCACGGGACGCTCGGGCCGTGGTTGGGATCGCGGACCAGCACCCGGTCGAAGCGCGATGACACCTGGCCGGTCTGGCTGGTCAGCCCGATCGCGGTGGCGTAACTGAGCCCGTAGCACGGGCCGCGCAGCTCAATGAGGTAGGCCTCGCTGGGGCGGGTCCACACCGCCAGCGCGCTGTCGCCCAGCTCGGTCCAGCCGTTGAGCGAGCCGAAGTAGCGCATCGACGGTTGCGGCGGGCCCGCGTGGGCACGATACAGCTCCAGGCGTTCGGCGCTGGTCAGCCGGCCGGTGGCGCAGCCGGCCAGCACCAGGCCCATTGCAACGATGGCGATAAGCGTCTTCATGGCACCTCCGCGGTGGGGAACAAGGCGATCATGCACCCGCCGCCGCCGGCCCGCAGGCGCGGACTGGCGGCTGTTCAGCTGCCAGCTCAGACCTCGGCGTGGGCCAGGGCGTGCAGCCGGCCTTCGCGCAGTTCCAGCACGCGGTCCAGCTTGCGCGCCAGGCTGCGGTCGTGGGTCACCAGCACCAGGCTGGTGTGGTGGGCCCGGTTGAGGTCCAGCATCAACTCGAACACGGTGGCAGCGGTCTTGTCGTCCAGGTTGCCGGTCGGTTCGTCGCCCAGCACGCAGGCCGGGCGATTGACCAGCGCACGGGCCACGGCGGCCCGCTGGCGCTCGCCACCGGACAGCTCGCCCGGCTTGTGCTCCAGGCGATGGCCCAGGCCCACCGATTCCAGCAGCGCCTTTGCGCGTGACCGGGCATCGGCCACCTCCTCGCCCCCCAGCAGCACCGGCATCATCACGTTTTCCAGCGCGGTGAATTCGGGCAGCAGGTGGTGGAACTGGTACACGAAGCCCAGCGCGCGGTTGCGCAGGCGGCCGCGCTGGCTGTCGGACAGCGACGACATCTGGTTGCCGGCCACGAACACTTCGCCGGCGGTCGGCGTATCCAGCCCGCCCAGCAGGTGCAGCAGCGTGCTCTTGCCGGCGCCGGAGGCACCGATGATGGCCACGGTCTCGCCGGCGGCCACGCTCAGGTCCAGGCCGTTGAACACCGGGGTCTGCATGCGGCCTTCGGCGTAGGTCTTGGCCAGCCCCTGCGCGCGGATCACTTCGTCGCCGCGGTTGATCGGCTCATTCATAGCGCAGGGCCTCCGCCGGCTGGGTGCGGGCAGCGCGCCACGCGGGGTACAGGGTCGCCAGGAAGCTCATGACCAGCGCGATGACGGTGATGATGACGATGTCCGGGGTCTGCATGTCGGTCGGCAGGCCGGTGATGTAATACACGTCTTCGGGCAGCAGCTTGACGTTGAACAGCGTCTCGATCGCACCGAGGATGCGCTCCAGGTTCAAGGTCAGGGTGATGCCGCCGACCACGCCGAGTACGGTACCGAAGATGCCGATCAGCGAGCCCTGCACCATGAACACCTGCATCACCCCGCCCGGGGTCAGGCCCAGGGTGCGCAGGATCGCGATGTCGGCCTGCTTGTCGGTGACCAGCATCACCTGCGAGGACACCAGGTTGAACGCGCCCATGGCGATGATCAGCGAGAGCAGGATGCCCATCACCACCTTTTCCATGCGCAGCGAGTGGTACAGGTTGGCGTTCTGCTGGGTCCAGTCGCTGACCCGGTAGCCGCCGCTGAGGTTGTGGGCCAGGTCCACGCCCACGTCCAGCGCCTTGTCCATGTCATGCAGCTTCAGGCGTACGCCGGTGACCCCGTCCATGCGCAGCACGCGCTCCAGGTCGGCCATGTTGGCGTAGGCCACGCCGCGGTCGATTTCGTTGTAGCCGGCCTCGAAGATGCCGCTCACGGTGAAGCGCTTCAGCCGTGGCATCGCGCCCATCGGGGTGCCCTGCACTTCGGCCAGGGTTACCAGCACGGTGTCGCCGACATCCACGCCCAGCCAGATCGCCAGTTCCTGGCCGACCAGCAGGTTGTAGCTGCCTTCCTTCAGGCTGTCGAAGCTGCCCTTCTTGAGCTTGGTGTTGATCACCGACACCGCCGGCTCCAGCGCCGGGTCGATGCCCTGCACGATGGCCCCCTGCACGCGGGCGCCGCTGAGCATGGCCTGGATCTCGATGTACGGCGCGGCGCCGGCCACGCGTGGATCCTTGTGGGCCACGTCCACCGCATGCTGCCAGTTCGCCATGGGCGCGCCGTCGGCGGTGATGGTGGTATGCGCGGTCATCTGCAGCAGGCGGTCGCGGATTTCCTTCTGGAAACCGCTCATCACCGCCAGCGTGGTGATCAGCACGGTCACGCCCAGCGCGATGCCGAGGATCGAGGCCATGGAGATGAAGGAGATGAAGCCGTTGCGGCGCTTGGCCCGCAGGTAACGCAGGCCGATGGCTACTGGTATGGGTTTGAACATGCAGGTACGCCGGACAATTCACCCTATGGTGCCATCACGGAGGTGAACGCGGAATGGGACGGGCCTGGATCGCCAGTCGCAGTTCACGTCGGCGCGGCGGTGGAAGGGTGTCGGGCCAGAACAGGCAGGCCTGGCGGCGGCCGTTCTGGCGCCAGCTGAGCTGCAGCAGCGGACCGCGGTCATGCAGTGCCAGGGCATCCACCGGCTGGCCATCGACCTGGGCCGGGGCGTCACCGGCGGGGATGACGAAGGCACGCGGCCGGCGGCGGGCATGCCGCCAGCCCTGCCAGGCCGTCCCTGCCCCGGCCGCCAGGCCCAGCGGCCACTGCGCGGCGGTCGGCAGCGCGCTGACGATGGCTACCCACGGCATCAGCAGTGCAAACAGAACGTGCGCGGCGATCTGCCAGCGCGAGGGGTGCCACTCAAGCCGGCAGGGCGCGGATCCGGGCGATGAGGGCGGCGAGATCGGCATCCGGGCATTCCTCGTAACCCATGAACCAACGCCACAACTTATCGTCTTCGCAGTCGAGCAGGCGCAGGAAAACGTCGCGCTCGTCGGTCGGTGCAGTGCCCCATTGGCGGTCGAGGTAACGCTCGAACAGCTGGTCCAGTTCGCGCATGCCGCGGCGGCAGCGCCAGCGGAGCTTCTTGAGGAGGGTGGCTTCGTCCATTTCGGGTTCCCAGATATGGCAAAGCCACGCAGGGCGTGGCTCTACGATCATTGTTCCGACCGGAGGACTATCCGGCCGCAATGAATCAGGCGCGGCGCGCCATCATGAGCTTCTTGATCTCGGCGATCGCCAGCGCCGGGTTCAGGCCCTTCGGGCAGGTGCGGGCGCAGTTCATGATGGTGTGGCAGCGGTACAGCTTGAACGGGTCTTCCAGGTCGTCCAGGCGCGCACCGGTGTCTTCGTCGCGCGAGTCGACGATCCAGCGGTAGGCCTGCAGCAGGATCGCCGGGCCCAGGTAACGTTCGCCGTTCCACCAGTAGCTCGGGCAGCTGGTCGAGCAGCACGCGCACAGGATGCACTCGTACAGGCCATCCAGCTTCTTGCGGTCTTCCGGCGACTGCAGGCGCTCACGGTCCGGCGGCGGCGGGGTCTGGGTGCGGATCCACGGCTTGATCGAGGCGTACTGCGCGTAGAAGTGGGTCAGGTCCGGTACCAGGTCCTTGATCACGCTCATGTGCGGCAGCGGGTAGATCGGCACTTCGGCCTTGCCGCAGTCGGCAATGGCGCGGGTGCAGGCCAGCGTGTTGGTGCCGTCGATGTTCATCGCGCACGAACCGCAGATGCCCTCGCGGCACGAACGACGGAAGGTCAGGGTCGGGTCGATCTCGTTCTTGATCTTGATCAGCGCGTCCAGGACCATCGGGCCGCACGTGTCCAGATCGATCTCGTACGTATCGGTCCGCGGGTTGCTGTCGTCGTCAGGACTCCAGCGGTAGATCTTGAAGGTGCGCGCGTTCTTCGTGCCGCTCTTGGCGGGGAAGTGCTTGCCCTTTCCGATCTTGGAATTCTTGGGGAGGGAAAACTCGGCCATGGCTGTTCTCGTTGGCTCAGGCGGCTCGCGCTGCAGGGCAGGCGCGGCTGGCTCGGAAGGTGAGGAAGTCGATCCGCATGGCGCTTAGTAGACGCGCGGCTTGGGCGGGACCACGTCCACGTCCTTGCTCAGCGTGTACATGTGCACCGGGCGGTAATCGAAGCTGCACTTGCCGTTGTCGTCGACGTTGACCAGCGTGTGCTTCTGCCAGTTGACGTCGTCGCGGTCCGGGAAATCCTCGTGCGCATGCGCGCCGCGGCTTTCCTTGCGCTGTTCGGCCGAGTTGATCGTCGCCACCGCGTTGAGCAGCAGGTTGTTCAGCTCGTAGGTTTCGATCAGGTCCGAGTTCCACACCAGCGAACGGTCCGACACCTTGACGTCCTGGAAGGAGTCGAAGATCTCCGACATCTTGGCGCAGCCCTCTTCCAGCGTCTTGCTGGTACGGAACACCGCTGCGTCGTTCTGCATGGTGCGCTGCATGCGGTCGCGGATGACCGAGGTCGGAGTGTCGCCGTTGGCGTAACGCAGCTTGTCCAGCAGGCCCAGCGCCTTGTCGCACGAATCCGACGGCAGGGTCTTGTGCGGCTGGCCCGGCTTGATGGTATCGGCGCAGCGGTTGGCCACCGCACGACCGAACACGACCAGGTCGAGCAGCGAGTTGGAGCCCAGGCGGTTGGCGCCGTGCACCGACACGCAGGCCGCTTCGCCGATGGCGTACAGGCCCGGCACCACGGCATCGGGATTGTCGCCGACCTTGCGCACCACTTCACCGTGGTAGTTGGTCGGGATGCCACCCATGTTGTAGTGCACGGTCGGGATGACCGGGATCGGCTGCTTGTGCACGTCCACGCCTGCGAAGATCCGCGCGCTTTCGGCGATACCCGGCAGCTTGTCGTCGATCACGCCCGGGCCGAGGTGGGTCAGGTCGAGCAGGATGTGGTCCTTGTGCTCGCCGACGCCGCGGCCTTCGCGGATTTCGATGGTCATCGAACGCGACACCACGTCGCGCGAGGCCAGGTCCTTGTAATGCGGTGCGTAGCGCTCCATGAAGCGCTCACCGTTGCTGTTGCGCAGGATGCCACCTTCGCCGCGCACGCCCTCGGTGATCAGGCAGCCCGCACCGTAGATGCCGGTGGGGTGGAACTGCACGAACTCCATGTCCTGCATCGGCAGGCCGGCACGCATGACCAGACCGCCGCCGTCGCCGGTGCAGGTGTGGGCCGAAGTGGCGCTGAAGTAGGCACGGCCGTAGCCGCCGGTGGCCAGCACCACGCCATGGGCGCGGAACAGGTGCAGCGAGCCGTCGGCCATGTCCAGCGCGAGCACGCCGCGGCAGACGCCTTCCTCATCGAAGATCAGGTCGAGCGCGAAGTACTCGATCATGAAGCGCGCGTTGTGCGCCAGCGACTGCTGGTACAGCGTGTGCAGCATGGCGTGGCCGGTACGGTCGGCGGCGGCGCAGGTGCGCTGCGCGGACGGGCCTTCGCCGTACTTGGTGGTCATGCCGCCGAACGGGCGCTGGTAGATCTTGCCGTCTTCGGTACGGCTGAACGGCACACCGTAGTGTTCCAGTTCGATGATGGCCGGAATCGCTTCGCGGCACATGTATTCGATGGCGTCCTGGTCGCCCAGCCAATCCGAGCCCTTGATGGTGTCGAAGAAGTGGTAACGCCAGTCGTCTTCACCCATGTTGCCCAGCGCGGCGGAAATACCGCCCTGCGCGGCCACGGTGTGCGAACGGGTCGGGAAGACCTTGGTCAGGCAGACCGTCTGCAGGCCCTTGGCGGCCAGGCCGAACGTGGCACGCAGGCCAGCGCCGCCGGCGCCCACCACGACCATGTCGTATTTGTGTTCCGTAATCTTGTAAGCGGACATCTACTCTGGATTCCTGTCTTGGTGCCTGACTCAGGCAACGCCGAGCGCAATGCGGGCGACCGCAAAAACACTGACGATCGCGCCCAGCACGGCAATGAACTTCACCGTGGTCTGCAGCGCCAGGGCCAGCAACGAATTATGGATGTAGTCTTCCAGCACGACCTGCAGGCCCAGCTGGGCGTGCCAGAACATGGCCACCAGGAAGCCCACCAGCAGCACCGCGTTCCACGGCTTGGACACCGCGTCGGCGGCGGTCACGTAATCGGCGTTGACCAGGCTCAGCACGAAGACGAGGAACCAGATGGTCAGCGGGACCAGCGCGGTGGCGGTCAGGCGCTGCATCACGAAGTGCTCGGTGCCGGTCTTGGCGGCGCCCAGGCCACGCACGTTCTTGAGCGGGGTACGGAACTTGCTCATGCGGTGGCTCCCAGGAAGACGTAAGCCCAGACCAGCGCGGTGATCACCAGGCTGGCGAACACCGAGATCCAGCTGCTGCGCACGAAGGCGGGAATGCTGAAGCCGATCGCGAAGTCCTGCACGATATGGCGCAGGCCATTGCACAGGTGGTAGGCGAACGACCACGTCCATGCGAACAGGAACAGCTTTCCATACCAGCTGCCGGCGTGGCCGGTGAAGCAGTTCCAGGATTCAGGACCCATCATCAGGGCGAGCAGGCCGCCAGCGATGATCAGGGCTCCAACAGACAGAAAGATGCCGGTGGCTCGATGCAGGATCGAGGTGGCCATCTGAATCTGCCAGCGATACACCTGAAGGTGCGGGGAAAGGGGACGTTCTCTGGCGGCCATTCGCTGGGCTCGTTGTCTCGGCTGGGCGGCACAATTGCCGCGTTGGCTCAATGCTGATCAGAAATCGATGCAGCGTCCGTTTTTTTCCCAATCTCCATACCGCACCGGATCCAGTCCGCCGCGGCCACCGATCTCCACAGGCACCACCGGCGTATCGGCGAGCGGCTGCTCCTCCGGTACCAGCGGGGCTTCAGGATCGATATCGGGAGTGGGGGTTGTTTGGCCTATCATGGGTGGTCTCGCAACGCACAAATTTTAGACCCCGTTCACGTGCCTGACAACCTACCCTTCGATTTCAGTGGTTTTCCGCGCCTTTCCGGTCACGCGCTGCTCAGCCTGCGCGGCGTGGAAGCGGCGGCGTTCGCCCATGCCCAGTTCGCCAGCGATGTCACTGCCCTGCCCCTGCGGCACTGGCAGTGGAGCGCCTGGCTGAGCGCCAAGGGCCGCACCCTTGCTGTGTTTCAGCTGCTTCGGCTGGACGAAGAACATGTCCTGCTGGTGCTGGCCGATGGTGACGCCGATGCGATTGCGTCGCAGTTACAGCGCTTCGTGTTCCGCCGCAAGGTCAAGATCGAGGTGCGCACCGATCTGGCGGTGGCGGGCAGCTTCACCGCGCCGGAAGCGGCGTCTGGCGCAGCGATTGCGCTGGAGGGCGATGCACTGGAGCTGGATGTGGGCAGCGATGCGTTGCTGCGCACCCTGAAGATCGCCCCCACGCCGGCGGATGCACCGCCGGTCGATGCCGCGTTCGAACTGGCCTGGCGCCAGTCCGACCTGCGCTACGGCGTGCCGCGCCTGGCCGCCGACCAGCGCGAACAGTGGACCCCGCAGCAGCTGGGCCTGGACCGGTTGAACGGCTACAGCGTCAAGAAGGGCTGCTACCCGGGCCAGGAAATCGTGGCGCGCACCCATTTCCTGGGCAAGGCCAAGCGCGCCCTGCAGTTGCTGCGCGTGGCCGATGGCACCGCCAGTGGGGCGAAGGTCGAGCAGAACGGCGCGGCGGTGGGCACCGTGGCCAGCGTGGCCGGGGACCTGGCGCTGGCGGTGTTGCCGCTCGACATGGCCGAGGGCGCATTGAGCGTTGGCGGCATGGAAGCGCATGGCGTTCCGTTGCTGGAAGGCCTGGCCCGCTGAACGCGATCACGACCAACGGTCGTGATCTACCGCGCGGACGTGATCGTTTATGGCCGGCGCGCCGGGTAGGTCACGACCGTTGGTCGTGACCTGACCCGTCACGCGGCGTGGTTCAAG
>NZ_JASCOP010000148.1:0-8028 GCF_029959395.1 Stenotrophomonas sp. PS02300 | reverse complement strand
CACAGAAACAGATGACTGCCCGGTTGCGTTCAGATGGCAGTCGCCGCCGCCCCTCAGGCGGCGGTCTTCTGCTTGAACCGGCACAGGTCGCGGATCACGCACTGCGGGCAATCCGGCTTGCGTGCCCTGCACACGTAGCGGCCGTGCAGGATCAGCCAGTGGTGGGCATCGAGCAGGAACTCGGCCGGGATCACCTTGACCAGCAGGTCCTCGACCGCCCGCACGTCCTTGCCGGGTGCCAGCCCGGTGCGGTTGGCGACCCGGAAGATGTGGGTGTCCACCGCCATCACCGGCTCGCCGAACGCGGTGTTGAGCACCACGTTGGCGGTCTTTCGTCCGACCCCGGGCAGGGCTTCCAGCGCGGCGCGGTCGCGCGGTACTTCGCCGCCATGCTGGTCGATCAGCAGGCGGCAGGTGGCGATGACATTCTTCGCCTTGGCATTGAACAGCCCGATCGTGGCGATGTACTTCTTCAGTCCGTCCTCGCCCAGCGCCAGGATCGCCTGCGGCGTGTTGGCGACCGGGAACAGTTTGCGCGTGGCCTTGTTGACGCCCACGTCGGTCGCCTGCGCGGAGAGCGCAACAGCGACCAGCAGTTCGAACGGGGAGCTGTATTCCAGTTCGGTCTTCGGATGCGGATTGAGTTCGCGCAACCGCGTGAACATTTCCACGACGTCGGCCTTGGGCATGCGCGCGCTGCGCGGTGCGGCCTTTGCAACGGTGGTCATCAGGAAGGCTTTCCAGCAGCCCTGGCTTTGGCGCGCGCAAGAATCGCGGCGGCCGCAGGCGGCAGGGCCGGCTTCAGATCGGGAGTGGGTGCGGCAGGCGCACGGCGGGCATCGCGTTCGGCGGCGCGACGTGCCAGCCGCTGCGTACGCTGGCGGTAACGCTCGCGTGCGGCCCATGCACGCTGCAGGTGCTGCTGTGCGTGCAGCAGGCGCGCCGGCAGGTCGGGATGGCCAGCCAGCAGCGCGCCATCGCCCGGCGAGGGCACGTAGTCCATCAGTCCCGCCGCCAGCGCGGCGTCCAGGTCGTCATCCAGTACCAGCAGCAACAGGCGGGCGGGCAGGGGCGTGGCGTCGTGCATCATCGCTCAGCGGTTCTGGAACACCGGCGAACGCCGCGCAAGAAACGCCGACGTACCTTCGCGCATGTCTTCGGTGGCGAACATCAGGCCGAACTGTGCGCTCTCATATTCCAGCCCCTCTGCAAGCGTGCATTCGCCACCGACATGCACGGCATCAAGAATGCCGCGCAGGGCAAGCGGTGCGGACCGCGCGAGCTGGGTGGACAGCTCGTTGACGCGCGCATCCAGTGCATCGGCCGCGACCACTTCGTTGACGATGCCCAGCTGCAGCGCACGTGCGGCGGTGATCGGCGCACCCAGCAGCAACAGCTCCAGCGTGGCCGCGCGACCGCACAGGCGCAGCAGGCGCTGGCTGCCGCCGAAGCCGGGAATCAGCCCCAGGTTGATCTCGGGTTGGCCGACCTTGGCGCTGTCGGCAGCCACCCGCAGGTGGCAGGCCATGGCCAGTTCCAGCCCGCCACCCAGCGCAAAACCGTTGATCCGGGCGATCACCGGCTTGGGCAGGCGTTCGATGCGGCGCATCACGGCCTGGCCCAACAGCGAGAAGTCACGTCCCTGAACCGGGGTCAGTCCGTTCATTTCGGCGATGTCGGCCCCGGCCACGAACGCCTTTGGGCCGGCCCCGGTCAGCACCACCACGCGGACGGATTCTTCCTGCCCTGCGGCCAGAAACGCCGAATCCAGGGCCTCCAGGGTCTCCCGGTTGAGCGCATTGAGCTTGTCGGGGCGGTTGACAGTGATCCAGCGGATGGCACCATCGTCGACAACGGTAAGGGGGGCGTCGGCCACGGCGGGGGCTCCTGGAAAAACGTTAAAAAAAAGTGATATTGAACTCTGGAAACAAAGGCAGGTCATAGCCTTCGTCGTTAGTGGCGGTTCAACGTTGCGGCGGCTATCCTAACCCGTCGCCTCAGGGCGGCCCAATGCGTCCTGAGTTACCACCCCTGGAGAAACGTTTGATGAAGTTGCGTTCTATCGCGGTCGCCGTCGCGGCCCTGGCCCTGACGGGCAATGCCTTCGCCCAGGACACTTCGTCCGAAAAGGGCAAGCTGAGCTATTACTTCGGTTACGACTACGGCAACAACCTGGCTGAGCTCACCGGTCGCGGCGAACAGCTGGACATCAATTCGGTGGTGAAGGGCCTGCAGGATGCCTACGCCAAGAAGCAGCCGGCGATCACCGCCGAGCAGCTGAAGCCGGCCGTCGAAGCCTTCCAGAAGCGTGAGCAGGGTCGTGCCGCCGCTGCCAAGGCCGAGTACGAAAAGGCTGCCGCCGAAAACAAGACCAAGAGCACTGCGTTCCTGGCCGCCAACAAGGCCAAGGCCGGCGTGCAGGCGCTGCCGAGCGGCGTGCAGTACCGCATCGTCGAAGCCGGCAAGGGCGCCAAGCCGACCCAGGCCAGCACCGTGCAGCTGGAAGTGGCCGGTCCGTACCCGTTCGGCACCCGTCCGACCGAAGCCCGCCCGGCGCAGCAGATTCCGGCGATCAAGGTCAGCGAAGTCGAAATGAAGGCCATGCGCGAAGTGCTGCTGCAGATGCCGGCCGGTTCGAAGTGGGAAGTCACCCTGCCGCCGGAACAGGCCTACGGTGCCGACCCGCGTACCCCGTTCCCGCCGAACGTCGCCGTGCAGTTTGAAATCAAGCTGGTCAGCGTCAAATAAGAAGAACGATTCGAAACACGAAAACGCGCCGATGGAAACATCGGCGCGTTTTTTGTTGCCCGCATTCGCGCTACTGTTGCGCGGTGCACTTTCCGGAAACCCCCGCCCATGCCATGCCCAGTCCCTGCATCGGAACCTGCGCGCTTGATCGCGCAGGCCTGTGCGGCGGCTGCCTGCGCAACGTGGATGAAATCACCCGCTGGTCGACGATGACCCGACACGAACAAGACCATGTGATGCGGCAGGTGCTGCCGCTGCGCGACCAGTTGCGGCAGTCGCTGGGCGGCTCGCGGGGCGGCCACGAGCGCCTGCTGCGCGCGCTGCACCCGCTTGATGCGCCGCCCGGTGGCGATGGCTGGAACCGCAGTGAACTGGCCGACCTGCTGCCCCCCGGCCCGCCAGTGGAAGCGGCGGTGCTGGCCGGGATCATTCCGCGCGCCAACGGCGCGCAGGTGCTGCTGACCCGGCGCACCGATACGCTGCGCCAGCATGGCGGCCAGGTCGGGTTCCCGGGCGGCCGCCAGGAGCCGGACGACCGCGATGCGGTGGCCGCCGCGATCCGCGAAAGCAACGAGGAGATCGCGCTGCCTTACGACCAGGTGCAGGTACTGGGCTACCTGGATCCGTTCGTGACCATCACCGGGTACCGGGTGATGCCGGTGGTGGCGGTGATCGACCCGGGTTTCGTGGCGGTGCCGCAGCCGGATGAAGTGGCCGAAGTGTTCGAAGTGCCGTTCGATTACCTGATGGATCCGGCCAACCTGCACCAGGTCGAGATCGACCACCGCGGCCGCATCCGCCACGTGCTGGAGTACGGTTGGCCGGGCCAGCGCATCTGGGGCGCCACCGCCGCCATCCTCTACAACCTGCGTCGCCGCCTGGAGCAACTGGAATGAGCACTGCGAACCCGACCCCGTGGACCACCCTTGTCGATGTGGCGACGCTGTCCAGCGCGCTGGCGCAGGGTGACACCCGCCTGTTGGATGCACGCGCCACCGCGAGTGCCGCACCGCGCGTGCTGGATGCGCGTTTTTCGCTGGCCGATCCGCAGTCCGGCGCGCGCGACTATGCCGCCGGGCATCTGCCGGGCGCGCTGCGCGCGGACGTCAACCGCGACCTGGCTGACATGAGCGTGGTCGGCCACGGCCGCCACCCGTTGCCGGACAGCGATGCGTTCGCCGCCACGCTGGGGCGGTGGGGCATCGGTCCGGACACCCAGGTGGTGGTCTACGACGGCGGCGACGGCAGCATGGCGGCGGCGCGCGCGTGGTGGCTGCTGCGCCTGATCGGGCATACGCAGGTGGCGGTGCTCGATGGGGGCCTTGCGGCGTGGCAGGCGGCCGGTCTGCTGTTGACCACGGAGGTACCCGAGGTGGTGCCGCTGCCGGCCTATCCGGGGCGTTTCGATACCACCCAGGTGGCGTCGGTGGACGAGATCGCCGCGCGCTTGAAGCATGCGCCGGGCTGGCTGCTGGATGCACGCGCCGGTGAACGGTTCCGGGGTGAGGTGGAGCCGCTGGATCCGGTGGCGGGGCATGTGCCCGGGGCGGTGAACCGCCCGTTCGCATTGAACGTGGCGGACGGGCGCCTGCGCCCGGCCGCCGAGCTGCAGGCCGCGCTGCGGCCGCTGATCGGCACGCATGATCCAACGCAGGTGGTGCTGATGTGCGGCTCGGGCGTGACCGCCTGCCATCTGCTGTTGGCGATGGAAGTGGCAGGGCTGCACGGCGCCCGGGTCTATGCCGATTCCTGGAGCGGGTGGGTCAGCGATTCAAGCCGACCGGTAGCTACAACGTAGTCAACGGAACGGCCGCCAGCACCCGCGGCCAGGGGAACAACGGGCCCGGGTCGCGTTTGCGCGGCACGCGGCGGTCCGGGTCATCGCTGGCCACCTCTTCGCGCGTGTCCAGCGCCTCGTGGCCGGCGATATGCTGCAGGCCGGGCAGGGTGTCGCACAGGTGCTGCAACAGGTCGATCAGGGCCGCGATCTGGGCGTCCGGGTACGGTTCGTCCATCGCCTGGTGGCGCGAGTCCAGCCAGTGCGGGTAGCGGCCGGTATTGACCAGTTCGATGCCGATGGAGCGCGGGTTGTAGCCGCTGACATGGTGGGCGGTGCGCTCGACCGGGACGTACTGGACGATGCTGCCGTCGCGGTCGATGTAGTAGTGCCCGCTGTTGCCGCTGCCGCTGTCGTACAGCACGCGTTCGCCGTAGCTGCGCGCCATGGCCAGGTCCGGCAGTTCGGTGCAGTGGATCACCACCAGATCGATCTCGTCGGCCGCGCGCTCGCCCAGCTGCGCCACGTAGGGCAGCGGCTGCAGGTCGATGCGGGGCGGGGCGCGGTCGGGCATGCGCCGATGCTAGCATTCGGGCATGAGCGCTAACATCGATTTCCACGCGGTGGCTGCATGAGCCGCGGCCACTGCATTCTTTCCCACGGCTTCGAAAGCGGCCCGGACGCCACCAAGGTGACCGCACTGGCCGACGTGGCCCAGCGGCTGGGCTGGACCCATGAACGCCCGGACTACACCGACCTGGATGCCCTGCGTGAGGTCAGCAGCGTGGGCGATGTCCCCGCCCGCCTGCAGCGCCTGGTCGAGCGCGCCAGCGCCGCCGCCGCGTCCCAGGGCCCGGTGGTGCTGGCCGGGTCCTCGCTGGGCGCTTACATTTCCGCCATCGCCTCGCTGCAGGTGCCCACCCGGGGCCTGTTCCTGATGGTGCCGCCGACCCGGATGGGGCCGATGCCGGCGCTGGACGCCGCCCGCGTGCCCACCAGCGTGGTCCACGCCTGGCACGACGAGCTGATTCCGGCCACCGATGTGATCGCCTGGGCCCAGGCGCGCGCGGCGCGGCTGCTGCTGGTCGATGACGGGCACCGGCTGAACAACCACGTGGATGCCTCGGCGCAGGCGTTCGAGGCGCTGCTTCTGAGCCTTTGACGCGTACCCACCAACGGTGGGTACCTACCGGAGGCGACCAGCGGTTGACACGCGCCGCAGGGCGTCCCGGGGCGATTCCGGCCGGGTCACGTACAATGGACGATCCGGCGCCTGCGCCTGGGCCGCCTGCGGTGCCCGTGGGCACCCCCTTCCTGCTGACCTGCGATACCGAACCCGTGAAATTCTTTGTTTCCTGCGCCAAGGGCCTGGAGTACCTGCTCGCCGACGAACTGCTGGCGCTGGGCCTGCCCAGGGCCACTGCCACCATTTCCGGCGTCAATGCCGAGGGCGAGCTGCCGCAGGCGCTGAAGGTGGTGCTGTGGTCGCGCCTGGCCAGCCGGGTGCTGTGGCCGCTGGCCGAGTTCGACTGCCCGGACGAGGGATCGCTGTACCAGGGCGTGTCGTCGATGCCGTGGGAGCAGCACATCAGCCCCGAGCTGACCCTGTCGGTGGACGCCCATGTGTCGGGCACCGAAATCACCCACGCGCGCTTTGCCGCGCAGCGGGTCAAGGACGGCGTGGTCGACAGCCTGCGCGCGCAGGGCCTGGAGCGGCCGTCGGTGAACACCGAGTTCCCGGACGTGCGCATCAACCTGTCGCTGCGCAAGGGCCGCGCTTCGATCTCGATCGACCTGGGGGGTGGTCCGATGCACCGGCGCGGCTGGCGCATGGCGCAGAACGAAGCACCGCTGAAGGAAAACCTGGCGGCGGCCGTGCTGATGCGCGCCAACTGGCCCAAGATCCACGCCGAAGGCGGTGGCCTGCTCGACCCGATGTGCGGCAGCGGCACGCTGCTGATCGAAGGCGCGCTGATGGCCGCCGACGTCGCTCCGGGCCTGCAGCGCCACGGCAGCATTCCGCCGAGCCGCTGGCTGGGCTTCGATCGTGATGCCTGGAACGCCCTGATGGCCGACGCACGCACCCGCGAGCAGGCCGGGCGCGCCGCGCTCAAGCAGGTCATCCACGGCAGCGACATCGACCCGCATGCAATCCGCGCGGCCAAGGAGAACGCGGAAACCGCCGGTGTCGCCGAGGCGATCTGGTTCGGCGTGCGCGACGTGGCCGATGTGCAGGTGCCACCGCAGGAAACCGGTTGCGTGGTGTGCAACCCGCCGTATGACGAGCGCCTGGCCGCCGATGCGGTGCTGTATCGCCGCCTGGGCGATGCGCTCAAGCGCGCCGTGCCGCAGTGGCGGGCCAGCCTGCTGTGCGGCAGCGCCGAACTGGCTTTCGCCACCGGTCTGCGCGCGAGCAAGAAGTACCAGCTGTTCAACGGCGCCATCGAGTGCGCATTGATCGTGTGCGACCCCATCGCCGTGCCGCAGCGCGAGAATGCAGGCCAGCCGCGCGAGCTGAGCGAGGGCGCGCAGATGGTGGCCAACCGGCTGCGCAAGAACATCCGCAAGTTCAAGACCTGGAAGGCGCGCGAGCAGGTCACCTGCTACCGCGTGTACGACGCCGACCTGCCGGAGTACGCCGCCGCCATCGACGTGTACGAAGAAGATGGTGGTGCGGGCCGCACCTTCCTGCACGTGCAGGAATACGCCGCGCCGGCCACCATTCCCGACGTGGACGTGCGCCGCCGCCGCAACGAGCTGCTCTCGGCCGCGCGCGAGGTGTTCCAGGTGCCGGCCGAGCAGGTGGCGCTGAAGTCGCGTGAACGCGGCAAGGGCGGCAGCAAGTACGGCCGCTTCGAACAGCGCGGCGAATTCGTGCTGGTGCGCGAAAACGATGCGCTGCTGCGCGTGAACGTGTTCGATTACCTGGACACCGGGCTGTTCCTGGACCACCGCCCGCTGCGTTGGCACATGGCCAAGGAAGCGCAGGGCAAGCGCTTCCTCAACCTGTTCTGCTACACCGGCGTGGCCAGCGTGCAGGCAGCGGTGGCCGGTGCGGCCTCCACCACCAGCGTGGACCTGTCCGGCACCTACCTGCAGTGGTGTGCCGACAACCTGGCCCTGAACGGCAAGGGCGGCAGCCAGCACCAGCTGATCCAGGCCGATGCATTGGCCTGGCTGGAAGCCGAGCGGCATCGCTTCGATGTGATCTTCTGCGATCCGCCGACGTTCTCCAACTCCGCCCGCGCCGAGGATTTCGACGTGCAGCGCGAGCACGTGCGGTTGCTGCGTGCGGCCGTGGCGCGGCTGAGCCCGGAAGGCGTGCTGTATTTCTCGAACAACTTCCGACGCTTCAAGCTGGACGAGGAAGCGATCAAGGAATTCGCCGAGTGCCGCGAAATTTCCGCCGACACCATCGGCGAGGATTTCGAGCGCAATCCGCGCATCCATCGCGCGTGGGAGATCCGGCGCTTCGGCGCCTGAGGTTGCGTGCCCACCAACGG
>NZ_JASCOP010000147.1:0-8390 GCF_029959395.1 Stenotrophomonas sp. PS02300 | reverse complement strand
CCCCGTAGGGACTGTCAAAAACATGGATGTTTTTGCCAAGCCTCCATGGATGGATTCACGGCGTGTCCCGTAGGGGACTGCCCGCCGGCCTCCCCAGCCCGTAACAACCAACGCGCCAGCGGCTCTACGCGACAACCCACCACAGGTGCACATCGCCCCCAACCAGCGGACAATAGCCCGGCAAGCGCGCGTACACCGCCGCGCACCCCGTACTCCGTCTTTACGCTGCAAGGATTCCCCCATGGCTGTGCGCAAGACCAAAACCCCCGTCATCGAAGTCCAGGCCCGCCCCGGCCTGCCGCTGGGCATGCCCGCCGCGACCTTCCTGCGCGACTACTGGCAGAAGCGCCCGCTGCTGATCCGCGGCGCCTTCCCCGACTTTGAAACCCCGCTCCAGCCCGAAGACCTGGCCGGCCTGGCCTGCGAGGAAACCGCCCTGGCCCGCCTGATCACCCACGACCGCGCCACCGACGGCTGGTCCGTGCGCACCGGCCCGTTCCAGGAAGAAGAATTCCCCGGCATGCCCGACCACGACTGGACCCTGCTGGTCCAGGACGTCGACAAGTGGGACCCCGACGTGCGCGCCCTGATCAGCCACTTCGACTTCCTGCCGCGCTGGCGCATGGACGATGTGATGATCAGCTTCGCCGCCACCGGCGGCTCGGTCGGCGCCCACGTCGACCAGTACGACGTGTTCCTGCTGCAGGCCTACGGCCACCGCCGCTGGCAGATCGACGCCAGCGAATCCACCAAGGGCAAGCGCCCCCCGCTGGACTTCCGCAACGACGTCGAACTCAAGCTGCTGCGCCGCTTCAAGCCCACCCACGACTGGGTGCTCGAGCCCGGCGACATGCTGTACCTGCCGCCCAACGTCCCCCACAACGGCGTGGCCGAAGACCCCTGCCTGACCTTCTCCTTCGGCATGCGCGCCCCCGCCTCCGCCGAGCTCATCAGCGACTACCTGGACACCCTGATCATGGATGCCGACGAGGCCATCCGTTACCAGGACCCGGACCTGAAGGTGCCCGAAGACCCCAACGAGATCGACGCCGTGGCCATGGGCCGCGTGGTCCAGGCCCTCAACGCCATCCGCATGAACGACCCCGACCGCCTTGGCGACTGGTTCGGCCGCTTCATCACCACCTACCGCGCCGCCGGTGACGTGGTCGCCTCCGGCGAAGCGCTCCCGCGCGAAGACGTCGAAGCCGCCCTGGCCGAAGGCATCGAACTCGGCCGCCACCCGTGGGCCCGCCTGGCCTGGCGCCGTGCCAAGCGCGGCGCCAGCCTGTACTGCAGCGGCCTTGAATTCGCCCTGCCGGTGAAGGACGCCCAGGCCCTGGCCGCCGCCGAACAGATCGGTGGCGCCCTGTACCAGAAGCTCTCGGCCAAGGGCCGCGACGCCCTGCACTCGCTGGTGGCCGGCGGCTATTACCAGCTGCTCGACGGCGACGCCTTCGACGACGAAGACGAGTACGAAGACGACGCGGTGGCCGAATACGAAATCATCGACGCCACCGAGACGGTCGACGTGGTCGAGGATGAAGACGTCGAAGCCAACGTGCACGAAGTGACCATCCACGACGATGGCGTCGAAGTGATCGTCGATTTCGACGACACTGACGACAGCGACGACGACCAGGCCGTCGGCACCCCCGACGGCGGCGCCGGCTCCTGACATGGACGGGCCCGGCATCGCCCACCCGCGCATCCCCCGCGTGCCGGGCGGCGCGGTCGCCATCGACAACGCCGACGAGGCGGTGGCCATCACCACCGCCCTGGTCGACCGTGCCCGCCGCCAGCTGTGGATCCACAGCCGCGTGCTCGACCCCGGCCTGCTTGATGCACCCCCGGTGCTGGAGGCGCTGCGCCGCTTCGCCACCGCCCGCCACGACAAGCAGGTCCAGCTGATCGTCCATGACACCGCCGCCATCGCCCAGGCCGGTTCGCCCCTGCTGGGCCTGGTCCAGCGCCTGCCCACCGTGTTCCGGGTGCGCCAGGTGACCGACCCGATCGACCGCGCCCTCGCCTCGGCCTGCCTGCTCAACGATGCCGGCGACTACTACTTTCGTCTGAGTGGGCTCCGCTTCGACGGTGAAGCCGGGCTCGCCATGCCGGCACGTTCGCGACCGTTGCAGGACGGTTTGCAGCGCGTATGGGAACGTTCGCGCGATTGCAGCGAACTGCGCGCGCTTGGCCTGTAGTCCCTTTCCCGGTCCTGAACCTGTCTGGGAATGACACCACGGCCCTGCCGCAGGCCGTTCCGGTGCCCCTTCCTGTCTCGATGGGGGTACAATTTGGACCGTTAGATACCGCCCGTGCAGGGCTATTCATTTTCCCTGCCGGATCATCGAAGCCTTACCCCACAAGCGAATCCGACCCTCCATCGTGGACAATCTACTGAAGCAGTTTGCGCAGTCTTCGCAGCTCGCCGGCGGCAACGCCTCCTATATCGAGGATCTGTACGAGCAGTACCTCGTTTCTCCGGACAGTGTCGATCCCAAATGGAAGACCTACTTCGACGGCTTCAAGGGCCGCGAAGCCGGTGACATTCCGCATTCGGCCGTCATCGCCCATATCGCCGACGCCGCCAAAAACGCCGTCAAGGGCGGCGGCAACTCCGGTGCCAGCGACGAACGCGAGCGCAATGTCGGTCGCCTGATCACGGCGTACCGTTCGCGCGGCCACCTGGATGCCCGCCTGGACCCGCTGGGCCTGGCCCAGGCCGTCAACTCGCCGGACCTTGGCCTGCCGTTCCACAGCCTGTCCGAGGGTGACCTCAACGCCGAGTTCAGCACCGGCGGTGTCGGTGGCCAGCCGCGCATGAAACTGCGCGACCTGCTGGAGCGCCTGAAGAAGACCTACACCGGCTCGATCGGTGCGGAATTCATGCACATCTCCGAGGTCGAGCAGCGCCAGTGGATCTACCAGCGCCTGGAACTGGCCGGTGGCAACTACAGCCTGGACGCTGCCACCCAGCGCCGCACGCTGGAGCGCCTGACCGCCGCCGAAGGCCTGGAACGCTACCTGCACACCAAGTACGTCGGCCAGAAGCGCTTCTCGCTGGAAGGCGGCGATTCGCTGATCCCGATGATGGACACCATCATCCGTGACGCCGGCAAGGATGGCGTCAAGGACGTGGTGGTGGGCATGGCCCACCGCGGCCGCCTCAACGTGCTGGTCAACACCCTCGGCAAGAACCCGCGCAAGCTGTTCGACGAGTTCGAAGGCAAGTTCGAGCACGACGAGCACGCCTCGGCCGGCGACGTGAAGTACCACATGGGCTTCTCGGCCGACGTGGCCACTGAAGGTGGCCCGGTCCACCTGGCGCTGGCGTTCAACCCGTCGCACCTGGAAATCGCCGACCCGGTCGTGGCCGGTTCCGTGCGTTCGCGCCAGGAGCGCCGCAAGGACACCGCCCGCAAGCAGGTCATGCCGATCCTGATCCACGGCGACGCGGCCTTCTCCGGCCAGGGCGTGGTCATGGAGCTGTTCCAGATGTCGCAGGCCCGCGGCTTCGCCGTCGGTGGCACCGTGCACATCGTGGTGAACAACCAGGTCGGCTTCACCACCTCGAACCCGGAAGACACCCGCTCGACCCGTTACGCCACCGACGTGGCCAAGATGATCGCCGCCCCCGTGCTGCACGTGAACGGCGACGATCCGGAAGCGGTGGTGTTCGCCGCGAAGCTGGCCTTCGAGTTCCGCCAGAAGTTCGCCAAGGACGTGGTCATCGACCTGATGTGCTACCGCCGTTGGGGCCACAACGAGGCCGACGAACCGGCGATCACCCAGCCGCTGATGTACCAGGTGATCCGCAAGCACCAGACCACCCGCGAGCTGTACGCCGCGCAGCTGGAACAGGCCGGCGTGATCGCCGCCGGTGCCGGCAAGGAAATGGTCGACGCCTACCGCAACAAGCTCGATGCCGGTGAAGTCACCACCGAACTGGCCAAGGTCGAGAAGACCCCGCCGAGCAGCGCGCTGTTCGTGGACTGGCCCAAGCTGCTGGAAGGCAAGCTGTCCGACCCGGTCTCCACCAAGGTGGACCCGGCGAAGCTGAAGCAGCTGGCCGACCTGATCAACACCGTGCCGGCCGAAGTGGAACTGCACTCGCGCGTGTCCAAGGTGTACGACGACCGCCGCAAGATGGCCGCCGGCGAGATCCCGGGCGACTGGGGCTTTGCCGAGAACCTGGCCTACGCCACCCTGCTCGACGAAGGCCATGCACTGCGCCTGGTCGGCCAGGACGTGGGCCGCGGTACGTTCACCCACCGCCACGCGATCCTGCACGACCAGAAGACCGACAACTACTACCTGCCGCTGCGGCAGCTGGTGGATTCGCCGGAGAAGGCCACCATCATCGATTCGCTGCTCAGCGAAGAAGCGGTGATGGCCTATGAGTACGGGTTCTCGACCACCGATCCCAACACCCTGTGCATCTGGGAAGGCCAGTTCGGCGATTTCGCCAACGGCGCCCAGGTAGTGATCGACCAGTTCATCGCTGCCGGCGAAGCCAAGTGGGGCCGTATCACCGGCCTGACCCTGCTGCTGCCGCACGGTTATGAAGGGCAAGGCCCGGAACACAGCTCGGCGCGCCTGGAGCGCTTCCTGCAGCTGTGCGCGCTGGAGAACATGCTCGTGGTGGTGCCGTCGACCCCGGCGCAGGCGTTCCACATGCTGCGCCGCCAGCTGCACCTGACCACCCGCAAGCCGCTGGTGGTGATGTCGCCCAAGTCGCTGCTGCGCCACAAGCTGGCCGTGTCGACTCTGGACGAGCTGGCCAACGGCGAGTTCCAGCACCTGATCGGCGATGCCAAGGCAGAGGCCAAGAAGGTCAAGCGCGTGGTGCTGTGTTCGGGCAAGGTCTACTACGACCTGCTGGAAGACCAGACCAAGCGTGGCCAGGACGACGTTGCCATCATCCGCGTGGAACAGCTGTACCCGTTCCCGCGCGCGCTGCTGGCGGCCGAACTGAAGAAGTACGGCAAGGCCACCGACGTGGTGTGGACGCAGGAAGAACCGCAGAACCAGGGGGCGTGGTACCAGATCCGCCACCACCTGCAGTTCTGCCTGGCCGATGGCCAGAGCCTGCACTACGCCGGTCGCGCCCGTTCGGCCTCCCCGGCTGCCGGTCACATGGCGGACCACATCATCGAACAGCAGAAGCTGGTCGCCGATGCACTGGTCAACCCGTTCAACGACGCGGTCGCTGAATAACTTTCCCCTCATTCCAGAAAAGACAAACCAGGAAGCCCCCGCATGGCCACCGAAGTCAAAGCCCCGGTACTGCCCGAATCCGTCGCCGACGGCACCATCGCCACCTGGCACAAGAAGGTCGGCGACGCCGTCAAGCGTGACGAAAACCTGCTCGACCTGGAAACCGACAAGGTCGTGCTGGAAGTGCCGTCGCCGGTTGATGGCGTGCTGAAGGAAATCAAGTTCGAGGTGGGTGCCACCGTGACCTCCAGCCAGGTCGTGGCGATCATCGAGGAAGGCGCCGTTGCTGCTGCACCGGCCCCGGCTGCTGAAGCCAAGTCGGCCGCTGCTGCTCCGGCCGCAGCCGCTGCCCCGGCCGCTGCTGCCGCGCCGGCCCCGGCCTCGAAGTCCGCTGCCGATGCCCTGCCCCCGGGCGCGCGCTTCAGCGCGATCACCGAAGGCGTGAACCCGGCTGATGTGGACGGCACCGGCCGTCGCGGCGCGGTGACCAAGGAAGACATCGTCAACTTCGCCCGCAACGGCGGCGCCGGCAAGGCCGGTGGCGCACGTCCGGAAGAACGCGTGCCGATGACCCGCATCCGCAAGCGCATCGCCGAACGCCTGATGGAGTCCAAGAACTCCACCGCCATGCTGACCACCTTCAACGAAGTCGACCTGTCCAAGGTGTCGGCTGCGCGCAAGGACCTGCAGGACGAGTTCGTCAAGGCGCACGGCATCAAGCTGGGCTTCATGAGCTTCTTCGTGAAGGCCGCCGCCAACGCGCTGCAGCGCTTCCCGCTGGTGAACGCCTCGATCGACGGCGACGACATCATCTACCACGGCTACTCGGACATCTCCATCGCGGTCTCGACCGAGAAGGGCCTGGTCACGCCGGTGCTGCGCAACGTCGAGCGCATGTCGTTCGCCGACATCGAAAAGACCATTGCCGACTACGCCAAGAAGGCCCGTGACGGCAAGCTGAGCCTGGAAGAACTGCAGGGCGGCACCTTCACCGTGACCAACGGCGGCACCTTCGGTTCGCTGCTGTCCACCCCGATCATCAACCCGCCGCAGAGCGCCATCCTGGGCATGCATGCCATCAAGGAGCGTCCGATCGCCCAGAACGGCCAGGTCGTGATCGCGCCGATGATGTACCTGGCGATGTCCTACGACCACCGCATCATCGATGGCAAGGATTCGGTGCAGTTCCTGGTGGACATCAAGAACCAGCTGGAAAACCCGGGCCGCATGCTGTTCGGCCTGTAAAAACCTCTTGCCCCTCCGCGCCTGCGCGGAGGGGTTCTGGTCATGCATCAAGGAATTTTTATGGCTGAACAATTCGACGTTGTCGTCATCGGTGCGGGTCCGGCCGGCTACCACGCCGCCATCCGCGCCGCGCAGCTGGGTCTGAAGACCGCCTGCATCGACGCCGCCCTGGGCAAGGATGGCAAGCCGGCGCTGGGCGGTACCTGCCTGCGCGTGGGCTGCATTCCGTCCAAGGCGCTGCTGGACTCCTCGCGCCAGTTCTGGAACATGGGCCACATCTTTGGCGACCACGGCATCAGCTTCAAGGATGCCAAGATGGACGTCGAGGCGATGGTTGGCCGCAAGGACAAGATCGTCAAGCAGTTCACTGGCGGCATCGCCATGCTGTTCAAGGCGAACAAGGTCGCTGCGTACTACGGTTTCGGTGAACTGCAGCCGGGCAACGTGGTCAAGGTCACCCAGCACGACGGTTCCATCGTCGAGCTCAAGGGCACCAACGTGATCATCGCCGCCGGTTCGGATTCGATCGAACTGCCGTTCGCCAAGTTCGACGGCGACACCATCGTCGACAACGTCGGCGGCCTGGACTTCACCGAAGTGCCGGCCCGCCTGGCCGTGATCGGCGCCGGCGTGATCGGCCTGGAACTGGGCAGCGTGTGGAAGCGCCTGGGTGCGGAAGTGACCATCCTGGAAGCGCTGCCGACCTTCCTGGCCGCTGCCGATGCCGAAGTGGGCAAGGTCGCCGCCAAGGAATTCAAGAAGCAGGGCCTGGACATCCGCCTGGGTGCCAAGGTCTCCAAGGCCGAAGTGACCGGCAAGGGCAAGAAGAAGGAAGTCGCCCTGACCTACACCGACGCCGAAGGCGAGAAGAGCTTGGTGGTGGACAAACTGCTGGTGGCCGTGGGCCGTCGCGCCGCGACCAAGGGCCTGCTGGCCGAAGGTACCGGCGTCAAGGTCAACGAACGTGGCCAGATCGAAGTGGACGACCACTGCCACACCGGCGTCAACGGCGTGTGGGCGGTCGGCGACTGCGTGCGCGGCCCGATGCTGGCGCACAAGGGCTTCGAGGAAGGCATCGCGGTGGCCGAACTGATCGCGGGCCTGCCGGGCCACGTGAACATGGACACCATTCCGTGGGTCATCTACACCGAGCCGGAGCTGGCCTGGGTCGGCAAGACCGAAGAACAGCTCAAGGCAGAAGGCATTCCGTACAAGGCCGGCAGCTTCCCGTTCGCCGCCAACGGCCGTGCCGTGGCGATGATCGAGCCGGCGGGCTTCGTGAAGGTGCTGGCCCACGCCGAGACCGACCGCATCCTGGGCATGCATCTGGTTGGCGCCAACGTGTCCGAGCTGGTCCACGAAGGCGTGCTGACCATGGAGTTCAGTGGTTCGGCCGACGACCTGGCCCGCATCTGCCACGCCCACCCGTCCCTGTCGGAAGTCGTCCACGACGCCGCCATGGCCGTGAGCAAGCGCGCGATCCACAAGGCCAACTGACCGGCCCCGTGGTGATGCAACGAAAAACCCCGCCTCGGCGGGGTTTTTTGTTTCAGGCCGTCGTGGCGCGGCCGCCGCCGAGCAGGCGGGCCGGCAGCATGAACACTGCACCCAGGAAGGCGAACAACGCCGAGAAGGTGATGCCGACCAGGCGGAACGGCAGGCTCAGCAGCCACACCAGCGGCCAGGCCAGCAGGGCCAGGATCGCCAGCGGCCAGCACAGCACGAACAGCAGGCACCACACGCCGAGCGCGAACAGGGTCTTCATGACGGGTCTCCGGGCGGCACCTTGCCGCTGCGGGTCCACCATCGCGCCCTCGCCGGGCGCAGTGCAACGGGTTTGCGACGAAACCACGGATGCGCCGACGAAGCGCGTACCGACCAACGGTCGGCACCTACCGCCCGGCTGACCTACCGCGGTAGCGCACGAC
>NZ_JASCOP010000146.1:0-9090 GCF_029959395.1 Stenotrophomonas sp. PS02300 | reverse complement strand
TGCGCGCCTGCGCGCGCTGCCCCGGCACTGGGTGCTGCCGGCCGCCGCGGTGCTGCGCCGCCCGCTGCGCCTGCCGGCCGCCGCCGCACCGCGCCTGCGCGACGTGGTCGGCTTCGAGATCGACCGGCAGACCCCGTTCGAGGCCAGCCAGGTCCATTACGACGTCCGCGAACTGGACACCCTGCCCGACGGCCAGCTGCAGGTGGAACTGGTGGTCATTCCGCGCCAGGCGCTGGAGCAGTGGTCGCAGCAGGCCGGCAGCTGGGCGCAGCAGCTGGCCGGCGTGGATGCCGACGATGGCAATGGCCAGCCGCTGGGCGTGAACCTGCTGCCGCCGACCCAGCGCCGGGTCACCCACGACCCGATGCGGCGCTGGAACCTGCTGCTCGCCGTCGCCACCGTGGTGCTGCTGGCCTTGGCCGGCACGCAGCTGCTGGACAATCGCCAGGCCGCCGCCGATCGCCTGCGCGAGCAGGTCGATGCCGCCGCACACGATGCACGCCGCGTGGCCGCGCAGCGCCAGCAGCTGCAGGAACTGGTGGATGGCGCCGCGTTCCTGGAGGGCAAGCGCGCCGAACACGCCAGCACCGTGGAGCTGTGGAACGAACTGACCCGGCTGCTGCCCGATGGCACCTACCTGGAAAAACTGTCGGTGGAAGGCAACACGCTGCAGCTGATCGGGCTGAGCCGCGAGGCCTCGCAGCTGGTGTCCCTGCTGCAGGATTCACCGCTGTGGCGCAAGGTCAACCTGACCGGCGTGCTGCAGGCCGATGGCGGCGCCGCCGGCCGCGACCGTTTCACCCTCACCGCCGAGCTGCAGCCCTTGCCCGGTGCCCCGGCCGCCGCCACGCCCGCCCCGGAGGTTGCCAATGGCAATGCCGCCAACACGCCGTGACCGTTGGCTGGCACTGGCGTTGCTGCTGGCGGTGATCGCGCTGGCCTACCTGCTGCTGGTGCACCCGTGGTTCACCCGGCCGCTGCTGGACATCAACCAGGGCATTACCGAACTGCAGGAACGCGAGCAGCGGGTGCAGGCCCAACTGCAGCAACGCGGGCAGGTGCAGCAGCGCCTGCAGCAGGTGCAGGCGGCGCTGGAAGGGCGCCCGGGCTTCCTGCGCGAGCCCACTGCCGAATCGGCCGCGGCCGCGTTGTCGAGCCGGTTGCAGGATGCGGTGGCCTCGGCCAGCCCCGGCAACCGCAGCTGCACCATCAGCAACCGCTCGCCGCTGACCGACACCGCGCGCGATGCGCAGTTCCCGCGCGTGGCCCTGCAGGTGCGCCTGCGCTGTGGCGTGCCGGAAATGGCGGCGGTGCTGCACACGCTGGAAACCGGCAGCCCGCGCCTGTTCGTGAACAACCTCAACCTGCTGGCACAGCGCTTCCAGGCCTCGCCCAACGAGACCGGCACCGGGCTGGACGTGTCGTTCGAACTGGTCGGCTACCTGCGTCCCGGTGCGGGCACCGAGGCGGCGGCTGCGCCGGTCGAGCCGGCACCCGAACCCGCGCCGGCAGGGCTGGGACCGGTCGGCTCGGCGATGGCGGCCCCGACCGATCCCGGCACCGCCGAACCGGTCGAGGAGGGCGCCCATGAAGATTGAACTGGCCCCCCTGCGCAGCTGGTGGCTGGGCGGCGTGGCCGCCTGGGCCGCCGCGATCTGGATCGCCACGCTGTTCGGCGTGGGCGGTCGCATCGCACCGGCCGGTGCCGGTGATCGCGCCCCACCGCCGCTGCCCACCCTGGCCGCGGCCGCGCCGGAACGGATCGCCTCGGCCGAGGCCTACGCCGCCATCGGCGCGCGTCCGCTGTTCGCCGAAGACCGCAAGCCGCGCCCGTACCTGCTGGGCGGCAGCGAGCCGGGCAGCAGCGCCAGCGCGGTCACCCTCACCGGCGTGCTGCTCACTTCCGAATTCGGCATGGCCATCCTCACCACCGACCAGAAGCAGTCGCTGCGCCTGCGCCTCAACGGTGATGCGGTCAACGGCTGGCAATTGCTCGCGCTGGAGCCGCGCAGTGCCACGGTCACCGGTCCCGGCGGCACCCAGACCCTGGAACTGGTGACCTTCAGCGGGCAGGGGGGCGAGCCGCCGACGGTGCTGGGCACCGCCGCCGGCGCAGCGCAGGCCAATGGCGCGCGCCCGCCGGTTCCGCCGCCCGCGCAGAACGCGGGCCGGGGGCCGACAACGAACTTTACCGCTCCGCCGCCCCCGACCCAGGCAACGGTAGAAGCCGCCGCCAATGCAGCCGCGGAAGCCGCTGCCGCAGCGCAAAAACCGGCCACGCAGGGCCCGAGCGAAGAACAGATGCAAGCCATCCGCGCCCGCATCCAGGCGCGTCGCCAGCAATTGCAGCAGCAACAGTCGCAGCAGCCGCCCGCGGGCGGCTCCGGCCAAACCAAATAGAGTGAAAGCATGACATTGCGTCTTTTCTCCCTGTCGTTCGCCGTTGCCCTGCTTGCAGGCTGCGCCTCCGTACCCGGTCCCGAAGTGCGCCGCGACGCGGTCCTTGATGGCAAGCACCAGGTGGTGGCCGGCGATGGCTCGCACGATGGCGTGAACGCGCAGCCGCTGAACACCGACGGCGCACCGCAGCCGGTGATCCGCCGCGGCAGCGGCACCATGATCAACCGCAGCGCCGCCGCAGCGCCGTCGCCGGCGTTGTCGCAGGCCAGCACCGGCACCGCCACCTTCAACTTCGAAGGCGAATCGGTGCACGCGGTGGTCAAGGCGATCCTGGGCGACATGCTGGGCCAGAACTACGTCATCGCGCCGGGCGTGCAGGGCACCGTGACCCTGGCCACGCCCAAGCCGGTGTCCTCGGCGCAGGCGCTGAACCTGCTGGAGATGGTGCTGGGCTGGAACAACGCGCGCATGGTCTACAGCGGCGGCCGCTACAACATCGTCGCCGCCGACCAGGCATTGGCCGGCACCGTCGCACCGAGCACCGCGCCGGCGGCCAACGCGCGCGGCTTCGAAGTGCGCGTGATCCCGCTGCAGTACATCTCCGCCACCGAAATGAAGAAAGTGCTGGAGCCGTACGCGCGGCCGAACGCGATCGTCAACGTCGACACCGGCCGCAACGTGATCACCCTGGGAGGTACCCGCAGCGAGCTGGAAAACTACCTGCGCACGGTCGAGATCTTCGACGTGGACTGGCTGTCGGGCATGTCCGTGGGCGTGTTCCCGATCCAGACCGGCAAGGCCGAGCAGGTCGCGGCGGACCTGGAGAAGGTGTTCGGCGAAGAGAGCAAGACCCCCAGCGCCGGCATGTTCCGCTTCCTGCCGCTGGAGAACGCCAACGCGGTGCTGGTGATCACCCCGCAGGCGCGCTACCTGGACCAGATCCAGCAGTGGCTGGAACGTATCGATACCGCCGGTGGCAGCGCCCGGCTGTTCTCCTACGAACTGCGCTACGTCAAAGCAAAGGACCTGGCCGAGCGCCTGGCCGAGGCCTTCGCCAGCGACAACAGCCGCAGCGGGCGTGGCAGTGGCGGTTCGCTGGCCCCCGGCGCGATCACCCAGGAGCTGGGCAGCCGCGACGGCACCAACGGCAGCAGCCTCAACAGCACCGGCAACAGCGGTACCACCCGCACCGGCGGCATGGGCGATGGCACCATGAGCCTGCCGCAGCGCCAGCCGGGCAACGCCAGCTTCAACCTGGAGATCCAGGGCGATTCGGTCGGCGTGTCGGCGGTGGAGGAAACCAACACGCTGCTGGTGCGCTCCACCCCGCAGGCGTGGCGTTCGATCCGCGAAGTCATCGAAAAGCTCGATGTGATGCCAATGCAGGTGCACATCGAAGCGCAGGTCGCCGAAGTGGCGCTGACCGGCGACCTCGCCTACGGCGTGAACTGGTTCTTCGAACAGGCCGTGGCCACCGGCAAGACCGAAAGCGGCATCGACCTGCCCAGCGCGCTGGGGCGTTCGATCTGGGGCAGCATCTCCGGCCGCGTGGGCGACACCGGCCTGGGCTGGACCTTCCTGGGCAAGAACGCCGCCGCCGTGGTGACCGCGCTGGACAAGGTGAGCAACCTGCGCCTGCTGCAGACCCCGTCCATCTTCGTGCGCAACAACGCCGAAGCCACGCTCAACGTGGGCACGCAGATCCCGATCAACTCGGTGTCGGTCAACACCGGCGTGGGCGGCGACAACACCTACAGCCAGGTGCAGTACCTGGACACCGGCGTGATCCTGAAGGTGCGCCCGCGCATCACCCGCGATGGCGTGGTGTTCCTGGACATCGTGCAGGAAGTCAGCTCGGCCGGCGCCATCCCGGCCGGCTGCGACCCCACCCGCACCACCTGCAACCCGCCGATCAACACCCGCAAGATTTCCACCGAGGCGGCGGTGCAGAGCGGCGACACCATCATGCTGGCCGGCCTGATCACCAATTCCGACGAGAACGGCGCCAATGGCGTGCCGGGCCTGAGCCGGATCCCGGTGATCGGCGCGCTGTTCGGCCGCAAGACCCAGAACACCGACCGCTCCGAAGTGATCGTGCTGCTCACCCCGACCATCGTGCGCAACGCGCAGGAGTCGCGGAACCTCACCGACGAGTACAGCAACCGCTTCCGCGCCATGGAACCGTTCCCGTCCCGCCCCAAGCGCTGAGTCCTGCTACGCTGCGGTCACGACGCCGCACACAGGGGGACGGATGGGAACGATCGTGTTGCTGCCGATCGGGGTCGATGACAGCGCGCTGGACCGCTGCCTGGCCGCGCTGGATGCGGGCACGCTGGCGCAGACCCCGGTGTGGCTGGCCGACGACGGCCAGGCCGGGCCGCGTGCGCAGGCGGTGATCGAACACTGGCTGGCGAACACGCCGCTGCGCGCCGAATACACCCGCCGTGCCCGCGCCATTGGCGAAGTGGCGCATTTGGACGAAATGCTGCGCGCCTGCGAAGGCGGCGACGTGGTGGTGCTGGCGCCCGATGCGGTGCCGGCGCCGGGCTGGCTGCAGCAGCTGGATGCCTGCTTTGCGCGGGATGCCTCGATCGGTTCGGCCACGCCGTGGTGCAATGCCGGCGAAACCGCCGCCTGGCCACGGCTGGGCGAGATCAACCCGGTGCCGGACGATCTGGGCGCCATGGCGCAGGCCTGTGCGGCCCTGCCGACGCTGGACCCGGAACTGCCCTCGGCGGTGACCCACGCGGTGCTGCTGCGGGCCAACGCGCGGCGCAAGGCCGGCGGCCTGGACATGCACAGCTACGGTTCCTGGAACGCGGCGCTGATCGACCTGAGCCTGCGCATGGCCGGCCTGGGCTGGCGCAACGCGCTGTGCGCCAATGCCTATGTCGCGCGCGACGGTGAGGCGCAGGCGCACGACGGCGACCTGGAAGCGCTGGGCACGCGCTGGCCGACCTGGCAGCCGCGGCTGGCCGGTTTCCTGATGGGCGACCCGCTGCTGCAGGTGCGCCAGGACCTGCAGCGCCTGCACCAGCAGGCGATAATGCCCCGGTCGCAGGGCGATCTGTTCGGATCGCCCGCCGTACCCGCTCCGGAGCCGCCTGTTTGAATCCCTGCATTGCCGTCATCATCGTCAGCTACCAGAGCGCCAGCACCCTGGACCAATGCCTGACGCGGTTGCGCGCGGCCGACGAGGTCGCCGAGATCCGCGTGGTCGACAACAATTCCGATGACGGCACGCTGGAGATCATCCAGCGCCACGCCAGCGCGGATCCGCAGCTGCACTTCATCGCCAACCCTGACAATCCCGGCTTTGCCGCCGCCAACAACCAGGGCGTTGCAGACAGCCAGGCGCCGTGGCTGGCCTTCATCAACCCCGACCTGATGGTCGCCGCCGACACCCTGGCCCAGCTGCGCGCGCGCGGCCAGGCCCTGGGCGACTGCGTGCTGGGCGTGGAGCAGGTGGACGAGCAGGGCCAGCCCGATGCGGCGGTGCGCCGCCGTGATCCCGATTTCGGCGCGATGCTGCGTCACCCGGGGCAGGGCGCGAAGCTGGCCCTTCCGGCCGACCCGTCGCAGGTGCTGCAGAGGGTTCCGGCGCTGTCCGGGGCGCTGCTGCTGATGCCGCGTGCGCTGTTCGACCGCATCGGCGGCTGGGATGCCGGCTACCGCCTGCATGCCGAAGACCTGGACCTGTGCCGCCGCGCACGCGAGGCCGGGGCGGTGGTGGCCATCGCCAACGACCTGCAGGTGGTGCACGTGCGCGGCGTGTCCAGCCGTTCCCGGCCGTTCTTCGTGGAATGGCACAAGCACCGTGGCCTGTGGCGCTACTTCCGCCGCTTCGAGGCGCCGCGGCGCAACCTGCTGGTGCAGGCGGCGGTATGGGGCGCGATCTGGGCGCATGCCGCCGCACAGGTTCCGCGTTTGCTGCGCAACCGCAGGTAAGGTGTGCCGGCCAACGGCCGGCGCTACCGGGTAGGTACCGACCGTTGGTCGGTACCTGCTGGCAGGCGCATAATCCGGGCATGATCATCCAGTCCCTGCTCGACACCGACCTGTACAAATTCACCATGATGCAGGCGGTGCTGCACCAGCACCCCGGCGCGCAGGTCCAGTACCGGTTCAAGTGCCGCACGCCGGGCATTGACCTGGCCAGCTTCATCGACCAGATCAACGAAGAAATCGACCACCTGTGCCAGCTGCGCTTCAGCGCCGAAGAGCTGGATTACATGCGCGGGCTGCGCTTCGTGAAGCCGGACTTCGCCGACTTCCTCGGCCTGTTCCACCTGGACCGCAAGTACATCGACCTGCGCCCGTCGCAGGCCGTGCCGGGCGAGATCGAGCTGGACATCACCGGGCCGTGGCTGCACACGATCCTGTTCGAAGTGCCGCTGCTGGCGATCATCAACGAGGTCTGGTTCCGCAACACCAGCACCCCGGATTTCGCCGAAGGCGAGCGCCGCCTGCAGGCCAAGACCGCGCTGCTGCGCGATACGCCGGGCTTCGAGCTGTGCCGCATCGCCGACTACGGCAGCCGCCGCCGCTACTCGCGCGACTGGCACGCCCGCATGCTGCCGATGATGCGCGATGCGCTGGGCGACCAGTTCGTGGGCACCAGCAACGTGCATTTCGCGCGGCTGTACGGCATGACCCCGCACGGCACGATGGCGCACGAGTACCTGCAGGCGTTCCAGGCGCTGGGCCCGCGGCTGCGTGATTCGCAGGTGGCGGCACTGGAGTCGTGGGCACGCGAGTATCGCGGCGACCTGGGCATCGCACTGTCCGACGTGGTCGGGCTGGAGGCGTTCCTGCGCGATTTCGACATGTATTTCTGCAAGCTGTTCGATGGCGTGCGCCACGATTCAGGCGACCCCTTCAGCTGGGGCGACCGCATGCTGGCGCACTTCAAGGAACGCCGGGTGGACCCGCGCAGCAAGGTGCTGGTGTTCAGCGACGGGCTCAACATCGAAAAGGTGATGCGCCTGTTCGATTACTTCCGCGGCCGCTGCCAGGTCGCGTTCGGGGTGGGCACCCACCTCACCAACGACCTGGGTCCGACCCCGCTCAACATCGTGATCAAGATGGTCCGCTGCAACGGCCAGCCGGTGGCCAAGCTCAGCGATTCGCCGGGCAAGAGCATGTGCGACGACCCGGGCTACCTGGCCTACCTGCGCCAGGTATTCGAACTCCCGCCGGAATAACCGCGCTATTCCAACGCGTACCGGGCCACAAACAGCGCTGCAACCAACCACACGGCGGGATGCACTTCGCGCCAGCGCCCGGTACCGGCCTTGAGCACCGCATAGGCAATGAACCCGAACGCCAACCCATTCGCGATGGAATAGGTGAACGGCATCGCCAGCGCGCACAGCGCGGCGGGCACCGATTCGGTGAGGTCGTTCCAGTCCACATCCACCAGCTCACGCAGCATCAGCCCGGCCACGAACAGCAGCGCCGGTGCGGTGGCATAGCCGGGCACCATGCCGGCCAGTGGCGAGAACAGCAGGGCGGCCAGGAACAACGCGGCCACGACAAGGGCGGTGAGCCCGGTACGGCCACCGGCCTGCACGCCGGAGGCGCTTTCGGCAAAGGCGGTGGTGCTGCTGGTACCAAGCAGTGAGCCGGCGACGATGGCGGTGCTGTCGGCCAGCAGGGCGCGCCCGAAGCGCTTCTGCGCGCCGGGCAGCTTGAGCAGGCCGGCACGGCCGACCACGCCGTACAGGGTGCCGGTGGCATCGAACACTTCAACCAGCACGAACACCAGCACCACCTGCAGCAGCACGGCAATCGGCGCGCCGCCGTCGTGGTGAAGCAGGCCGGGCAGGTCCAGCTGCAGGAAGGTGGGGGCCAGGCTGGGCGGCAGCGAGATCACACCCTGGTACTGCACGGCACCCAGCAGCCAGGCGGCGCCGGTGACGGCGAGGATGCCGATCAGGATGGCACCGCGCACGCGGCGTGCTTCAAGGATGGCGATCAGCAGGAAGCCGGCCAGGGCCAGCAGCGGCGGGGCGGTGTTGAGCGGCCCGAGCGCGACCAGGGTGTCGGGGTTGGCGATGATCACGCCGGACTTCTGCAGGGCGATGATGGCCAGGAACAGGCCGATGCCGGCGACGATGGAGGCGCGCAGCGAGGCGGGAATACCGGCCACCAGCCAGGCGCGCACGCCGGTCAGGGACAGCGCCAGGAACACCAGTCCGGAGATGAACACGGCGGCCAATGCCTGTTGCCACGGCAGGCCGGCGGCACCCACGACGGTGAAGGCAAAGAACGCATTCAAGCCCATGCCGGGGGCCATACCCACGGGGAAGTTGGCGGCGAACGCCATCACCAGCGAGCCGAGCGCGGCGGCCAGGCAGGTGGCCACGAACACGGCGCCGGGGTCCATGCCGGTGGTGGACAGGATGTCGGGATTGACGAAGACGATGTAGGACATCGTCAGGAACGTGGTCAGCCCGGCCAGCAGTTCGGTACGCACGGTGGTGCCGTGCTGTGAGAGCTGGAACAGGTTTTCAAGCAGTTTCATGGTGGGGTCCATGTCTCTTTTGGTTGGATCACAAGCGAAGTCAAAGGCCTTCGTTTGATGCATCACTTGCTGAGGGCCGGCGGGTGCGGGGGTACGGGGGGCGCCGTGAATACATCCGTGTAGGCTCTTACGAAACATCCATGTTTCGTAAAGCCCCCGTACCC
>NZ_JASCOP010000145.1:0-9105 GCF_029959395.1 Stenotrophomonas sp. PS02300 | reverse complement strand
GTACGGGGGCTTTACCAAACATGGATGTTTGGTAAGAGCCCCCATGGAAGGGTTCACGGCGCCCCCCGTACCCCCGCACCCGCCGGCCCTGCGCGCAGAAGCCCGCAGACCAGGGCTCTGGCGTTTGACTTAAGCAGCTACCGCCGATCCGCCATCAAATTGTCGAACGTCTCGGTGTAATCCTTGAACTGCGGAACACGCGTCACCAGGTCCGGCGGGATCGGCTGCATGCCCGGCGGTACCTGAATCTTCACCGCGCGCTTGTCCGGGTCGTACGGGGCATCGGTGAGCGTGTTCTGGCGCAGCACCTGGAGCTGGCCGAACATCTGCTGCAGCAGCGCGTGCTGGCTGTCGTCCAGCGGAATTTCGATCTCGTCGATCTTCATGTGGCCGTTGGGCAGCACGATGATGTTCGGCGCCGGTGCGCGGCGCACGGTGACCATGCCGTCGCTGACGGTGATCTTCGGCTTGCTGCGCTCGGCGCGGTGGTTGCGGTATTCCTGGTCGCAGCCGGTGGCGGCAAGGCAGAACAGGGCCAACAGCAGGAGGTACAGCTTCTTCATGGCCGGCAGTGCACAAAAAAGGGGAGGGCTAGTGTAGCCCTCCCCCCGTGCAGCGGGCCTGCCTGCGACCGGATGTCGCAGGTGGCGATGGCTCAGTTGTGGCAGTCGTCGATGTCGCTCTGGTCCATGCTGGCGTACGGTTTGAATTCCGGCAGCGCCGCCGCCAGGGCCTGCTGCTTCGCCATCATCGTCGGCAGCAGCTCGCACAGCTGCTTGGCGCTGGCTTCGATCTTGGCCGCTTCCGCATTCACCCGCTCCTCGATGCCCTGCGTGTCGCCGGAGAACACCCCGCGCAGGGCTTCGCCGGCCGCCTTCACGCCCAGGCTGGCACCGGCCACGCCGATGTCCATGCCTGCGCCGGCCAGCTTTTCCACCTGCTTGCGGTAGTCCAGCAGCAACGCCCGCTGCTGGGCATCGATGGTGACCGCCTTGCCGTTGATCAGCAGGTCACCCTGCGGGGTGATCTCGGCCTTGTCGTTCTGGTCGTTGGAAATCTTGATGTTGCCTTGGGCGATTTCCACCCGCGCCTTGTCCGTGGCGTCCTTGACCTTCCTGCCGATCGAATCGGCATCCACCACCGGCTTGCCCGTGGCCGGGTCGGTCTTGTTCGAATCGGTGTTGCTGCAGGCCGCCAGCGGCAGGCACAGCAGCAGGGTGGGCAGCAGCAGTCGCAGGTTCATGGTGGGTCTCCGGTTACTTGCCGCGCGGCAGCTGTACCTTGCCGCGAACGCTGTCGTGCGTGATGTCGCCGCTGCCGCTGTTGGCCACCGTCAGGTCGCCGCCGACATCGCGGACCGTCACATCGCCCGAGCCATGGCGCTCGACCTTGACGCTGCCACCAACGCCGCGGGCTTCGAAATCGCCCGAGCCGATGTTGCCCAGGGTGGCATTGCCCTTGACCCCGCGCAGGTCCACGTCACCCGAGCCAACCGTCTTGATGTCGACATTGCCGCCGACGCCATCCAGGGTCAGGTCGCCCGAGCCGATCGTGCCGACCGTGACATTGCCGCGCAGGTTGCGGGCGTTGAAGTCGCCCGAACCCACCGACAGCAGGTTGAGCGCACCGGCGCCGTCGAGCTCCACATCGCCCGAACCGATCGCCGCCGTCACCAGGCCCTTGATGTCGCGCAGCTTGATGTCGCCCGAGCCGACGTCGGCACTGAGCGAATGCGCGCCGGTCACGCTGGCATCGCCCGAACCGACCTTCATCTGTACCAGCACGTTGTCCGGGATGGTGCCGCGCAGGTCCAGGTAGGCGTAGCTGTTGCCGCTCATGTTCCAGCTCAGGCCCTGGTTCTCGCGCTGCAGCTTCACCACCAGCTTGTCGCCGACCTTCTGCTGGGTCACGGTCAGCTGCGGCAGCCAGTCTGCATTGGACGCGCAGGCACGTCCGCCGAGCTGGGCAGCGCCGGGACCGGCCTGCAGTATCAGGTCATGCTGGTTGACCTCGAACACGATCGCCTTGGCGCCCGCCACGTCGAGCTTGAGATCACGCGGGGCGTTGAACTTGCACTGCGGCTCATCGGCCAGTGCGGTCAGCGGCAGCAACAGCAGGGAAGCAACGGCTAGCTTGCGGATCATGGGTGGATTCCTCGACGGCAGCAGGGTCAGATTTCGCCGGCGCGGCGGCGCAGGCGGATGGCGATGAAGATGAACACGGCACCGGCAGCCGCGCCGATCCACAGCTCCGGCAGGGCCAGCGCGGCCAGCTGGCTGGCCGGCGACAGCGCCGCGGCGACGTTGTCGCTGTCGCGCATCACCGATTGCAGCTGGTCGGTACGGTAGAACAGGTCGCTGCCCGGCAGCGTGCCCAGCAGCAGGCGGCCCACGATGTGCTGCCAGAACCAGCCGCTGGTCATGTCGAACAGGTTCATGATGCGGGTGGTGCTGACGATGATCCCGGCGAACAGCGGCAGCATCACCGCCCACAGGAACGGCTTGGACTTGGCCAAGGCCGACCACATCAACAGCCAGCCCACGGTCGGCAGCGCCCACAGCAGGTACACCGGCAGCCAGGACAGGTGGCTGGCGACGAAGGCCAGCGGGCTGGCCGGGCCCCAGATCAGGGTCAGCGGGTTGCCGCCGTGGGTCAGCACGATGACCGACAGGATCGCCATGAAGCCGAACATGGTCAGCACCGAGGCGATCACCGCGATGACCGGGGCCACCAGCAGCGCGCTCAGCGCCTTGGACAGCACGGTCTGGGTGTCCGACAGCGGCAGCGACTTCCAGAACAGGATGCTGCGGTCGCGGCGGTCGTCGTACAGCGCGCCCAGGCAGTAGAAGAACACCACGAAGGCCAGTACCACGAACGGCCACAGCGAGCTCAGCACCAGGGTCGCATCCAGCGCATTGCCGAGGTCGGCCATGCCCTTGGCATCCATGTTGGCGGTGAGCAGCTTCAGGTCCAGCCCGTTGATGCTGATGTTGGTGTTGTCGATGTGCAGGTCGCCGCTCTGCGCGGCCCGGCGCAGGCCCCACAGGCCGAGCAGGATGCCGATCAGGCTCATCACCAGCGAAATGCCGCCGGCGATCAGCGGTGCCCACAGGAAACCGCCGCGGTTTTCCCAGTACTCGCGCTTGAGCAGCCACTTGAAGGTGCTGGCCTTGCTGATGGGGTGGAAGTGGACGGTGTTCATGCGTAGGTTCCCTTCATGATGGCCACGAACAGATCCGCCAGCCCCGGGCTGCGGATTTCGCCAAGCGGCGTGAGCTGGGCGCGCGGCACCCCGTCGAACAGCAGCACGGTCTTGCCGAACGGCAGGCTGCGCTCGTCGATCGGCTTCAGCGCACGCGCCGCTTCCAGCGTTTCGGCCGACACCAGCACTTCGGTGTAGCGCTCGCCGACGTCTTCCATGTCGGTGGTGAGCACGATGCGGCCGTCGCGGATGAACATCACGTCGGTGAGGATGTGTTCGATCTCTTCCACCTGGTGGGTGGTCACGATGATCGTCTTCTGCTCGTCGAAATAGTCTTCCAGCAGGCGCTGGTAGAACTCTTTGCGGTACAGGATGTCCAGGCCCAGGGTGGGCTCGTCCAGCACCAGTACCTTGGCGTCGATGGCCATCACCAGGGCCAGGTGCAGCTGCACGATCATGCCCTTGGACAGTTCACGCACGCGCTGGCGCGGCTGCAGCTTGGTGGAGGCCAGGAAGCGTTCGCAGCGGGCACGGTCGAAGCGCGGGTGGACCCCGGCCACGAAATCGATCGCCTCGCGCACCTTCATCCAGCGCGGCAGCACCGCCACGTCGGCGATGAAGCACACATCATTCATCAGCGCGTTGCGCTGCACGGTCGGGTCCAGGCCCAGCACGCTCAGCTCGCCCTCGACCTGGGTCAGGCCCAGCAGCGCCTTGAGCAGGGTGGTCTTGCCCGCGCCGTTGGGGCCGATCAGGCCGGTGATCCGGCCCGGGGCGATGGTGAAGCTGGTGTTGTCCAGCGCGAGGGTGGATTTGTAGGCCTTGCGCAGGCCACGAGCGGAAATGACGACATCACTAGCAACGGCATTCATGAGGATTTCCCCTGGGGCAGCAATTCGTCGAGGTGCAGGCCCAGGCGCTGGATGCGCTCCAGGACCAGCGGCCATTCTTCATTGAGGAACCGGTCGCGCTCGCTGCTGCGCAGCTGCGTGGCCGCTTCTTCGGTCATGAACATGCCCAGGCCGCGGCGCTTTTCGACCAGGCCTTCATCGGCCAGTTCCTGGTAGGCGCGCGAAACGGTGATGGGATTGAGCTGGTACTCGGCGGCCACCTGTCGAACCGAAGGCAGCGCGTCGCCGGGCTTGATGATGCTGTCGAGCATCATGGCAATCACGCGTTCTTTCAGCTGACGGTAGATCGGAGCACCATCGCTCCATTGGATATCGCTCATGGTCAGCTCCGTGGGTTCAGCGACTGTGCGAATGAGAAGTAAGGCATGGACAGGGAGCTGTGCAGCCGGCGGGGAGGCGTGGGGGCGCCGTCGGCGTTCCCTGCCTGGATGACGCCTGCGTCCTGCGGGCTTTCAAACGCACCGGTGGCGGTCTCGCTGCCACGGTCACCGGCGGGGATGCTGAACCAGCCCAGCAACAGCAGCGCGGACGCGGCTGTAAGGGCTTTGGCGGAGTGGTGGCGCATGCGGTTCATGGGCTTCCCCTGCATCAGGTGACTGGTGTTGTATGCAACTATAACACCGGCACAGCCAAGTGCAATACCCGACATGACCCAACTGATGGCAGGGGCAAGACCGGAACTGAATGCGCTATTCAACACATTGATATTAAAGGCATTAATAGTATTGCAGCACGGCAAATCCGGTCCGTAAGTATTCAGCGCCGTGACGGCCATGTGCGTCAACCGCGTAGTGAAACCCCCGGTGATATAGTCCGCCTGCCCCTGCAGAGCAGGGATTCCAGCACCTTTCCCGGAGTTTCCGATGCCCCAGTCCCAGCGTGTCCCGTCCCCGTTCAACGCCACCCGGGCACGCGCCCGCCGCTGGGGCAGTGGGCTGCTGCTGGTCGGGTTGCTGGGCGCCGGGTCCGCCCAGGCGGCCGATCTGCTCGATCTTGATTACCGCCCGCTGGCCGGCAAGACCGAGGTCAACCTGGAAAAGCAGTACGGCGGCAAGGTGCTGCTGGTGGTCAATACCGCCAGCAAGTGCGGTTTCACCCCGCAGTACGAGGCGCTGGAAGGGCTGCAGACGAAGTACGCCGCGCGCGGCTTCTCGGTGCTGGGCTTCCCGTCCAATGACTTCAAGGGCCAGGAGCCGGGCAGCGAGGCCCAGATCCAGGAATTCTGCACGCTTACTTATGGCGTGAAGTTCCCGATGTTCCAGAAGGTGCAGGTCACCGGCGCGGAAGCCACGCCGCTGTACCAGCGCCTGACTGCGGCCACCGGTGTGGCCCCGGGCTGGAACTTCCATAAATACCTGCTGTCGCGCGATGGCCGGGTGGTCGCGCAGTTCCCCAGCAAGATCAAGCCCGATGATCCGGCGCTGGTGGCGGCAATCGAACGTGAGCTGTCCGTCGCGCCCGCCAAGCGCTGACGTCCTCGACATCTCGCACGTGCGTGCGACAATGATCGCTTTCGCGCCGACGTCGGCGTCCAGTCACTTCCAGGAAAGCAGCAAATGAAGATGGGAATGCGCGGCGCCGCGGCGTCGGTTCTGATTCTGGCGATGGGTGCCACCGGTACCGTGATGTCGCAACAACCGGCCGCAGGCGCGGCCGCCAAGGAGACTTCTGCTTTGACCTCCCAGCGTGAAAAAGTCGGCTACGCCATTGGTATGGACGTGGCCAAGTCCTTCGAGCCCATCGCCGACCAGATCGACATCGTCGCCCTGCGTCGCGCAGTGACCAATACCTTCGAAGGCAAGCAGCCGCTGATCACCCAGGAACAGGCGCAGAAGACCGACCAGGCGCTGCGCATGGCGATGGCCGTCAAGGCCGGCCAGCCGATTCCGGGCATGGCGCCGGGCACCGCGCCGCCGAAGGTGGACCGTGAACAGGTCGGCCTGATGCTGGGCAGCTACGCCGTGGGCCCGTCGCTGGCACCGCTGAAGGACGCAGTCGACCTAGACGCGCTGTTCGACGCCGTGCAGACCGCGTTCGCCAAGGGCACCCCGAAGATGACCGCCGAGCAGGCCCAGGCCACGATGGAAGGCTTCATGGCCGCCCAGCAGGCTGAAATGCAGGCCAAGGCCGCTGCCCAGGGTGAGACCAACCGCCGCGCCGGCAATGACTTCCTGGCCAAGAACAAGACCCAGCCGGGCGTGGTCACCACCGCGTCGGGCCTGCAGTACCAGGTCATCCGCCCGGGCACCGGCGAACGCCCGTTCGCCACCAGCAAGGTCAAGGTGAACTACGAAGGCAAGCTGCTCGACGGCACCGTCTTCGACAGCAGCTACCAGCGCGGCCAGCCGATCGAATTCGGCCTGGACCAGGTGGTCAAGGGCTGGTCGGAAGGCGTGCAGCTGATGCCGGTCGGTTCCAAGTACCGCTTCTGGATCCCGGGCGAGCTGGCCTACGGCGAGCAGGGCACCCCGGGTGGCCCGATCGGTCCGAATGCGACGCTGAGCTTCGACGTCGAACTGCTGGGCATTGCTCCGTAAAACGGAACTGGAGTCATCACGGACATGCGCGTCTCAATCTTCGGTACCGGCTACGTCGGTCTGGTCACGGGTACCTGCCTGGCCGATGTCGGCCACCAGGTGGTCTGCGTCGATATCGACCAGGCCAAGGTCGATGGCCTCAACAACGGCGTCATCCCGATCTATGAGCCGGGCCTGGAGCCGATGGTCAAGGCCAACCATGCCGCCTCGCGGCTGGCCTTCACCACCGACGCCGAGTCTGCGATCGCGCATGGCCAGGTGATCTTCATTGCCGTGGGCACCCCACCGGACGAGGACGGCAGTGCCGACCTGCAGTACGTGCTGGCCGTGGCCCGCACCATTGGCCGGCACATGCGTGTGCCGACCGTGGTGGTGAACAAGTCGACCGTGCCGGTAGGCACGGCCGACAAAGTCCGTGCCGCCATCGCCGAGGCGCTGGCCGAGCGCGGCGAGGAGATCGCCTTCGACGTGGTCTCCAACCCCGAATTCCTGAAGGAAGGCGACGCGGTGGCCGACTGCATGCGGCCGGACCGCATCGTGATCGGTGCGGCCAACGCCGAGTCGGTGGCGCTGATGCGTCGCCTGTATGCGCCGTTCAACCGCAACCACGACCGCGTGGTGGAAATGGACGTGCGCTCGGCAGAGCTGACCAAGTACGCCGCCAACGCCATGCTGGCGACCAAGATCTCGTTCATGAACGAAATCGCCAATATCGCCGAAAAGGTCGGTGCCGATGTCGAACAGGTCCGCCAGGGCATCGGCTCGGACCCGCGCATCGGCTGGCACTTCATCTACCCGGGCGCCGGTTACGGCGGCTCGTGTTTCCCCAAGGACGTGCAGGCGCTGGCCCGCACCGCGCAGCAGTACGGGCATGAGCCCAAGCTGCTCAATGCGGTGGAAGCGGTCAACGATGCGCAGAAGGGGCACCTGTTCCAGCTGATCCAGCGCCACTACGACCGTGGCGAGGATGAGGGCGTGCGCGGCCGCACCTTCGCGGTGTGGGGCCTGGCCTTCAAGCCGAATACCGATGACATGCGCGAAGCCTCCAGCCGCCGCCTGCTGGCGCAGCTGTGGGAGGGCGGTGCCACCGTCCGCGCGTACGACCCGGAAGCCACCGACGAGGCCCGCCGCATTTTCGGCGAGCGCGACGACCTGGTGTTCTGCGACAGCGCCAATGCGGCGCTGGATGGCGCCGATGCGCTGGTGGTGGTCACCGAATGGAAGCAGTTCCGCAGCCCGGATTTCGCCCACCTGCGTGAAACGCTGAAAGATGCCGTCGTGTTCGACGGCCGCAACCTGTACGACCCGCAGGAGATCGAAGCTGCGGGCCTGGCCTACTACGGCATTGGCCGGGGACGTTCGCTGCATGCATGATCCAACCCCCACCGCGCGTGAGCAGGCGCTGGAAGCGCGCCTGGTCGAACTTGAAATGCGTGTGTCCTTCCAGGAACAGGCATTGGCCGAGCTGAGTGAAGCCCTGGCCGATGCCCGCATCGAGGGCAGCCGCAACGCGGACCTGACCCGCCTGCTGCTTGAGGACCTGGGCAAGGTCCGCAACGCGCTGTATTCCGATTCGGGCGAAGAACCGCCGCCCCCGCACTACTGATCGACCCAACGTCATGAGCGATACCCTCCGCGACCAGCTGCTGGGCCTTGGCTTCAAAGCCGCGCCCAAGCCCGAACGCAAGCCCGATGCCCGCCGTGATGGCCGGCCCTCCAACGCGCCGCAGGGTGCCCGACCGCAGGCAAAGCCCGGCGAGGGCGCACGTGGGCCGCGCGATGGCCAGCGCCCGCCGCGCGAGGGCGATGCCCGCCGTGGCCCCCAGGGCAAGGGCCGCCCCGGCGGCGGTCAGCGCCCCGGCGGCAACGCACGCCCCGGCCAGGGCCAGAACCCCGGCCAGGGCAAGCCGCGTTCGCGCGAGGACATCGACCTGGCCAAGGCCTACGCGATCCGGGCGCAGAAGGAAAAGGACGACCGCATCGAAGCCGAGCGCCTGAAGCAGGAAGAGGCGCGCGTGCGCCGCGAGGCCAAGGTCAAGCTCGACGAACTGCTCAAGGACAAGGCGCTCAACGATGAAGCGGCCGACATCGCGCGGCACTTCCCGTACGGCGGCAAGATCAAGCGCATCTACGTCACCGCCGACCAGCTGCGCCAGCTCAACGCCGGCGAACTGGGCGTGCTGCAGAGCACCGGCCGCTACCTGCTGGTGACGGCGGCGGTGCTGGACGAGGCTGAAGCGATCTTCGCCCCGGCCGTGGCGCTGCGCGTGGACCCCAACGCACCGGCCGAAGACGACCCGTACGCCGATCCGGCCTACCAGGTGCCTGACGACCTGGTCTGGTAAAAGAAACGGGTATCGACCCACGGTCGATACCTACCTGACGGGATGAATGCGGTAGCGGGCCGCCCGGGGGGGGGGGGGGAAAGTGTGTGTGTGTCGGGTTGGCCAATTCG
>NZ_JASCOP010000144.1:0-9337 GCF_029959395.1 Stenotrophomonas sp. PS02300 | reverse complement strand
CCGCGCCAGATGTGAAAACCACCCCGGCCCGCCCCCCCCGCGCGGCCCCCCCGCGGGGGGCCCCGCGCGTACTGCTCCCTGGAGATGGTGGTGGTGGTGACGTGGCAGCCATGGTGAAGCGCGGCATACACCGCGAAGCCACCCCAGCCGGTGCCGATCTCGACCACGCGGTCACCCGCCTTGAGCTGCAGCTGCTCGCAGATGCGCGCCAGCTTGCGCTGCGAGGCCACTTCCAGCGTGTCGCCCGGTTCGGCGTACAACGCCGACGAATACATCAGGTCGCGGGACAGGAACAGCGAGAAGAACGCATTGCCCAGGTCGTAGTGCGCGGCGATGTTGCGGCGGCTGCCTTCGCGGGTGTTGCGGCGCAGCCAGTTCCAGCCCTGCAGCAGCCAGCCGCCCAGCCGCGCCGGGCCGCGCTCCATGCCATCCAGCAGTGCGCGGTTGCGCACCAGCAGCTGCACCAGCCCCACCAGGTTGTCGCAGCGCCACTCGCCGCGGATGTAGGCCTCACCGGCACCCACGCTGCCCTGCGCGCCAACAGCGCGGTAGAAGGCCGGGTTGTCGACCCACACGGTGACCTGCAGCGGTGCGTCGGCATCGCCGAGGGAGACATCGCCCAGCGCATCGCGCAGCTGCAGCCGCCCACCCTGCAGCGGGGCCAGCTGTGCCAGCAGGCGGCGGCGCAGGAACGCTTCCAGCGTGCTGGGCACGGGCAGGGCAAGCGGTCGGGTCATGTCATTCATGGGTGCTTTCCAGCAATGGAAGGGTGGTCGTGGACGGGCGTGCGCTTGAGCCACAGCCGCAGCGCCTGCCAGTGGATGGCCGCCACCACCTGCACCGTCATCAGCGGGTGGCGCAGCAGCACGCGGGCCAGGCCGGGGCCGGTGAGGGGATGGCGCTGCAGGGCCAGGTCGGCATCGAACTGGCGCGCGCCGTTGCGCCATACCTGCATGTGCACGTGCAGGTCATCGCCCGGCGCGGTGAAGCGCCAGCGGTATTCGCAGTCCATCGGCAGGAACGGAGATACGTGGAACTGCTTGTCGAAGGTCCAGGCCAGCGCGCGGCCGTGCGCGTCGGCCTGCGCCACCGGCAGCACGTAGGCATGGCGCTCCTGCCACGGCGTGTTGGTGATCTCGGCCACGATGCACTCCAGCGTGGTGCCATCGGCGGCGTAGCAGTAGTAGAAGCTGACCGGGTTGAAGATGTGCCCGGCGTGGCGCAGGTGCGCGAGCATGCGCACCGGCCCAAGGGGCGCATGGCCCAGCGCCTGGGTGATGCGTGCGCGTACCGCATCGGCCAGCGGTTGGTCCGCGGCGCCCAGGTAATCGCTGCGGCGGAACTCGGCCAGGTTGCGGCGGTTCACCGACCAGAACCAGCGCCCGTCAAACAGGTGGTCCAGCTCATCCAGGTCGATCAGCAGCTGCGCGATGGGGTAGTCGAACGCGTGCGGCTGCGGCGCATGCCTGCGGTGCTGCATCCTGCCGCGATAGATCGCACTGGCACTCATGCCGGCACACCCTGCGACAGCGGCCAGTAGGCTTCGGCATCCAGCGACTGCAGCGCCTCCACCACCCGGCGCGCGCTGCGGATGCCGTCTTCGTGGAACCCCCAGCCCCAGTAGGCGCCGGCAAACCAGGTGCGGCGGCGCCCCTGCAGTTCCGCCCAGCGCCCCTGCGCGCGGACCATGGCGTGGTCATGCACCGGGTGGGCGTACTGCATCCGGCGCAGGATCTTCTCCGGCGCAATCGCATCGGTACGGTTGAGCGTCACCACCAGCGGCGTGGGCGTCTCGATGCCCTGCAGCAGGTTCATGCAGTAGCTGACCGTGCACGGTGCCAACGGGTCGCGCGGCACGTGTGCGTTCCATTCCGCCCACGCCTTGGGGTTGCGTGGCAGCAGGCTGGCATCGGTATGCAGCACCACCTCGTTGGGCTGGTAGCGGATCGCGCCGAGCACGCTGCGCTCGGTGGGATCTGCATCGGACAACAGCGCAAGTGCCTGGTCGCTGTGGCAGGCCAGCACCATCTGGTCGAAGCCTTCCAGCCCATCGGCGGTGAGCACGCGTACCCCGTGTTCCTGCCGCTCCACGCCCAGCACCCGGCATTCCAGCCGCTCGCGTACCCGCCAGCGTCGCCGCATCGCCTCCACGTAGCGCGCCGAACCGCCCTGCACCACCCGCCACGCCGGGCGCCCGGTCATCTGCAGCATCTGGTGGTTGGCCATGAACTGCACCAGGTAGCGCGCCGGGAAGTGGGCCAAGGCCTGGGTTGGCGATGACCACAGCGCGGATGCCATCGGCAGCAGGTGCTCCTGGATGAAGGCCTCGCCGTAGCGGCCCTGCTTCAGGTACTCGCCCAGCGACGGCCCCGCTTCCCCACTGCGCAGCAGCGCAGGCGCCTCGCGATAGAAGCGGCGCAGGTCTGCCAGCATCCCCCAGAAGCGCGGCGACAGCAGGTTGCGGCGCTGGCAGAACAGGGTATCCAGCGTGGTGGCGTTGTATTCCAGCCCACTGCGTTCGCTGTGCACCGAGAAGCTCATGGTGGTGGGCTGCGAAGCCACGTTGAGTTCTTCGAACAGCGCGGTCAGCAACGGGTAGTGCTGCGGGTTGAACACGATGAAGCCGGTATCCACCGCGCGGAGGCGGCCATCCACCTGCACCATCTGGGTGTGGGTGTGGCCGCCGAGGTAATCATTGGCCTCGAACAGCGTCACTTCATGGCGCTGGCTCAGCCACCACGCGCTGGCCAGCCCGGCGATGCCCGATCCGATCACGGCAATGCGCATGTCAGTGCTCCGCCTTGGCCAGCACCCAGGCCGGCACCGGTTTGAGGTCACTCACCAGGCGCAGCGCAGCCATCGCGCGCAGGCCGTACCAGGTGATGTCCACTTCCCACCAATAGAAGCCCTGGCGCACCGTGCCCGGGAAGAAATGGTGGTTGTTGTGCCAGCCTTCGCCGAAGGTGAGCAGGGCCAGCCACAGGTTGTTGCGGCTGTCATCGCCGGTATTGAAGCGGCGGCGGCCGAAGCGGTGTGCCAGCGAATTGATCGTCACCGTGGCGTGGAACAGCACCACCGTGGAAATGAAGAAGCCCCACACCAGCATCTGCCCGCCGCTGGTGCCCAGGCCCGGCGCAGCGTGTTCCAGCAGTGCGCCAAGCCCGTAAAGCGCGCCGGCCAATGCCACCGGCACCAGCGTGTCGAAGCGGTCCAGCCAGCGCAGCTCCGGGTACTTCGCCAGGTCCGGAATGCGCGCCCAGTCGGTGCGGAAGCCCTCAGTGGTGAGGAACCACCCCATGTGGCTCCACCAGAAGCCATGCACGGTGGGCGAATGCGGGTCGGCGGCGGTTTCGGTGTGGCGGTGGTGGTTGCGGTGGTGCGCGGCCCACCACAGCGGACCGCGCTGCACGCTGGCCGCGCCGATGAGCGCGAACACGAACTGCACCACGCGCGAAGTGCGGAAGGTGCGGTGGGCGAAGTAGCGGTGGTAGAACGCGGTGATGGCGAACATGCGCACCGCGTACAGCGCCAGCGCCACGCCCACCGCCACCCACGACACCCCCACCCATATCACCGCCAGGCAGGCCAGGTGCATGCCCACGAAGGGAATCGCCCGCAGCCAGTCCACCCGGTTGCCGCTGCCCTCGGCCGCCGGCGCGGCGGCGCCGGTATCGAACCAGCGCATCACGGTGGCCCAGCGGCCGCGCGGGGCGCGGGCGGGTTGGTCGGGGGTGGAACGGGACAGCATGTCGCGCGTCTCCTGAGCGGTTCATCAGGAGATACGCAGGCTCGCGCCGTTTGGATGCACCCCTTCCGAAAAATAATTCCGGAAGGGGTGGCCGTTACAGGTTGGCGATGTCGCCCTTGGCGATGATCGGGCCGGTCGGAATGCCCTGCGGCGCGCCGCCGGACGGTTCCAGCGTGATCGCCAGCACCGAGCCGTTCACAAGCACATCACGCAGCGCATCGGGCACCGCCACGGTGTGGGCACGGTTGATCGATACCAGGCCCAGCGAACGCGGCGCACCGCCGGCCGGAATCAGCCACAGCTCCGGTGCGCGCCCGGCCGAATCGGCCGGTGCGGGGACGGGCACCATCAACACCTTGCCCTGTGCCTTGTCGACCGAGGCCAGCCAGCCGGGCGTGCCATCGTCGTGCAGCAGCGGGGTGACCGGCTTGGTCGCCTGCTCCGGCTCGGCCGGGGTCGGCGCCGGGGTGACGGCCACCGGGGTGGACGGTGCGGTGGGCAGCGGCTGGCGGTTGAACACCGCCACCAGTGCCAGCGCGGCCGCCAGGGCAGTCATGCCCTGCCAGAAACCGGTGCGCTGCCAGAGCTTGGGCGCGGCGGTCACCGCCGGCCAGCCCAGCTCGCTGCGGATGCGCGGCCACAGGTGCGACGGTACCGCTTCGCTGCCCAGTTCTTCCAGCAGCGGGGCCAGCCGCACCTGCCATTGCTCGACCAGCCGGGCGAAGCCCGGGTCGGTGGCGATGCGGTGTTCGATCCTGAGGCGCTCGGCGGCGTCGTGCACGCCCAGCACGTATTCGCCGGCCAGGATGTCGGCGCTCGGCGGCTGGCCGTCGTCTAGTTCGTGAAGGTCGCGGATGTTCATCGTTCGAGGCACACCCGCAGTTGGCCCAGCCCGCGCCGGATCCAGCTCTTCACCGAGCCCAGCGGCGAACCGATGCGGCGGGCCAGTTCTTCATAACTGGCGCCGTGCAGGAACGCATTGCGGATCAGCGATCGGCGGCGCGGTTCCAGGGTATCCAGGCAATCATCCAGGCGCTCGCGGTCGGAGGCATGCTCGGCCGCCTGCGCCGGCTGCGGCGCGAAATCGGGAATTTCTTCGGCCACCGACAGGTCATCCAGCGGCCGCGGCGGTGCCGAGCGCAGGCGGTCGATCGCGCGGTTGCGCGCCATCATCGAAAGCCAGGTCATGGCCGAGGCCCGCGTGGCATCGAACTGGGTGGCCTTGCGCCAGACCGTGGTGAAGACATCCTGCAGGACCTCTTCGGCATCGCGGCGGTCGCGCAGGGTGTGCAGGCAGATCGCGAACAACCGGCCCGAGGCCAGCTGGTAGACCGACTCGAACGCGTGGCGGTCGCCCTCGGCCACCTGGACCAGAAGCCCGTCCAGGCGTGCTGACGCGGCGGTATCGGAAGCATCCAGCTCAGGCATCGCAGGCTCGGTGTCGGCAGGTAGCAAGCCTGCATGGTCGTTGCTCCTGAGGGCGGCTGCAAGGGGGTATTCATGGGTCGCATGTCTTCACCAATGCTTGCCCCCGCGCCGTGGCAAGCTCGGCCGCGGTAGCGGCTACGGGCGGGGAGGGGAACTCCACGCGCACCTGCGGGTAGCGCCCTTTGTGGTCGCGCACGTTGCCGGTGCCGGTGAACTGCAGCAGGCGCTGGTCGGCGCTGGCATAGATGAGCGTTACCGCGGGCACCGCGAAGCCGAACCACGCATCGAGCTTCATCTGCAGCTGCTGTGCGGGCTGGCCTTTCCAGGTGAGCGCGCCGGTGCGCTGCAGCTTCAACGGCACCAGCCGCTGGCGACTGGGCAGCAGGAACTGGAATGCCACGGGCTGCCCTTCGAGCAGGTCTGCCCAATGCCGCCGCACGGCCGCATCGAAGCCGGCATCAACCACCGCGCCGGAGGGCACCTCCAACTTGCGGCTGACCGGGGTGGCATCCGAAGTGGCACGCACATACACCGTGCGCGCCGCACCATTGCCGCGCACGCCTTCCTGGTACCCGTCGCGGCCGTCTTCCAGGGCGAAGTCCGGCGTCTGCGGGCTGCCCTGCGGCGTCATCCACTTGCGCGCGAAGGCCCGGCCATCGGCGCAGCGGTACAGCACCAGCCGTGACAGCGCCTCCGGCGGCCCCTGCAGCCAGTGGGTCTCGAGGTAGAGCAAGGCCCCGCCATCCGCAGCGAAGGCGCGCCCTTCCTGCCGCTGCACGGTTTGGGCAGGCGCCAGCAACGGGCACAGCAGCAGAAGCAGTCCAGCCGAGCTGATGGGGAGGCGGCGCATGCCGGTTTCCATGGGAGGTTGCTGGAGAGATACGCGGCAAGTGGGTTGGCGGATGCACCGATAGATACTTTCGATTTGAACTACTACCGTCAGACGGTAGTATTCAGGTCAACGATCTTTGGGACTGCTCCCATGCGCTCCATCCCTTACCCGCACCCCGGCGAGATCCTGCAGGAAGAATTCCTGACCCCGTTCGGATTGACCCAGTACCGGCTGGCCAAGTCGATCGACGTCAAACAGACGCGGATCAGCGAGATCATCGCCGGGCGTCGGGGCATCACGGCCGACACGGCACTACGGCTCGCGCGGTTCTTCGGTACCAGCGAGGGTTTCTGGATGAACCTGCAGATGTCGTACGACGCAGCCAAGGCGCGCGACGAGTTGGCCGACGTGCTTGCCCGCATTGAACCGTACCAGCCCGCCGCCTGAGCGCGGATCGCGTTGCCTCCCCTTGACCGCCGCCGCAACTCGGCCTACCTTGTGCTCGCCGAAGGTATCCATCTCTTCATGCAGATGAAGGGATGGGTTTAAACGGGAATCCGGTGACGGTGCCTTGCGCACCCATTCCGGAGCTGCCCCGCAGCGGTGAGTGGAAACGAAACCTGCCAACAGCACTGGGCCTAGCGCCTGGGAAGCGGCAGGAAGTAGGTGGGCCCCGTGCCCGTGTCCATCAGCCCGAATACCGGCCCCGGCCGGAGGACACGACCGTCCTCTGATTCGACCTGGAACGTCCGCGGGGAGGTTGCCGGGGCCTGCCGCCATGCGTTCTGCGTGGCGCTGCCCCCGTGCGTCCGCTTCACGGCATCCGGTTCGCCCGCGGGGGCGAAGGTCGCTGGCGGGGCGGACACGGCAGCAATGGCGTGGGTGCCGCGCAGTTCCTTCGTTCCTCAATGCCGCTACTGCAATGAGGACACGTTCCATGACCACTGTTACCAACCTGGGTTTCCCCCGTATCGGCGCCAAGCGCGAGCTCAAGCGCGCGCTGGAAGCGTACTGGTCCGGCCAGAGCAGCGCCGAAGCGCTGCAGGACACCGCCACCGCCCTGCGCACCACGCACTGGCAGCTGCAGCGCGATGCCGGGGTGGATGTGCCGCCCAGCAACGACTTCAGCCTGTACGACCAGGTGCTGGATGCCGCCTTCCTGTTCGATGCCATCCCGGCCCGCTACCGCGCGCTGGCCGATGCCGATCCGCTGGCCGGCTACTTCGCCATGGCCCGCGGGCTGCAGCGCGATGGCTTCGACCTGCACGCGCTGGAAATGACCAAATGGTTCGACACCAACTACCACTACCTGGTGCCCGAACTACAGGCTGGCCAAGGCTTCGCGCTGCGCGGCGACAAGCCGCTGGCCGAGTACCGCCAGGCCAAGGCGCTGGGCATCGAAACCCGCCCGGTGCTGATCGGGCCGGTGACTTTCCTGCTGCTGTCCAAGACCACCGATGGCAGTCCGGCGCTGGACCTGCTGGATGCGCTGCTGCCGGTGTACCTGCAGCTGCTGGGCCAGCTGCAGGCCGCCGGCGCGCAGTGGGTGCAGCTGGATGAGCCGGCGCTGGTGCAGGACCTCAGCCCGGAAGCGCGTGCCGCCTTTGAACACGCCTATGCGGTACTGGCCACCGCCGCCCGCCCCAAGGTGCTGGTGGCTACCTATTTCGGTGCGTTGGACGACAACCTGGAACTGGCGGCCTCGCTGCCGGTGGATGGCCTGCATGTGGACCTGGTGCGCGCGCCCGAACAGCTGGATGCGGTGATCAAGGCCCTGCCCGCCGGCCGTGTGCTCTCGGCCGGGCTGGTCAACGGCCGCAACATCTGGCGCACCCACCTGGACAACGCACTGGTGCTGGCCCGCTACGCCCACGGCCAGCTGGGCAGCGACTTCCTGTGGCTGGCGCCATCGTGTTCGCTGCTGCACAGCCCGGTGGACCTGGCGCATGAGAAGAAGCTGGACGACGAACTTCGCGGCTGGCTGGCGTTCTCGAAGCAGAAGCTGGAAGAGCTGCGCGTGCTTGCCGATGCGATCGACGTGCCCGCCCGCGCAGAAGCCGCGCTGGAGCTCTCGCGCGAGCGCATCGCCTCCCGCAAGCGATCCCCGCGCGTGCACAACCCCGCCGTGGCCGCACGCCTGGCCGCACTGATTCCGGCCGATGCGCAGCGCCACAGCCGCTACCCGCAGCGCCACCTGGCCCAGGCTGCCGCCCTGAAGCTGCCGCGCTTCCCCACCACCACCATTGGCTCCTTCCCGCAGACCCTGGAAGTGCGCGAAGCCCGTGCCCGCAACAAGTCCGGCACCCTGCCCGACGCCGACTACGATGCCTTCCTGGCCAGCCAGACCGAGCACTGCGTGCGCATCCAGGAGCAGATCGGGCTGGACGTGCTGGTGCACGGCGAGTTCGAGCGCAACGACATGGTGGAGTACTTCGGCGAACAGCTCGAGGGCTTTGCCTTCACCAAGAACGGCTGGGTGCAGAGCTACGGCTCGCGCTGCGTGAAGCCGCCGGTGATCTACGGCGATGTGACCCGCCCGCAGCCGATGACCGTGCGCTGGTCGCAGTACGCACAGTCGCTCACCGACCGCCCCATGAAGGGCATGCTGACCGGCCCGGTGACGGTGCTGCAGTGGTCGTTCGTGCGCGATGACCAGGCCCGCGCCGATACCTGCCGGCAGATCGCGCTGGCACTGCGCGATGAGGTGCTGGACCTGGAGGCGGCCGGCATCGGCGTGATCCAGATCGACGAGCCGGCCATCCGCGAGGGCCTGCCGCTGCGCCGCGCGCAGTGGCGCGAGTACCTGGACTGGGCGGTGGAAGCGTTCCGGATCAGCGCCAGCGGCGTGCGCGATGCCACCCAGATCCACACCCACATGTGCTACTCCGAGTTCAACGACATCATCCACTCGGTGGCGGCAATGGACGCCGATGTAATCTCCATCGAGACCTCGCGCTCGCGCATGGAGCTGCTGGATGCGTTCGTGCGCTTCCAGTACCCCAACGAGATCGGGCCGGGCGTGTACGACATCCACTCGCCGCGCGTGCCGGACAAGGAGGAAATGCTCTCCCTGCTGCGCAAGGCCGCCGAAGTGCTGCGCCCCGAGCAGATCTGGGTGAACCCGGACTGCGGGCTCAAGACCCGTGGCTGGCCGGAGACCCGCGCCGCGCTGGAAGCGCTGGTGGCGGCCGCACGGCAGCTGCGCGATGAGAGCGCAGACGCCAACGCCGCCTGATTCCCTTTCCGTTGCACAAGGGCCCCGCCGCCCCCCGTGGCCGCGGCGGGGGCGCTGGGTGTGCCCCTGGCCCCGTTGATTGGGCCCCCCCGAT
>NZ_JASCOP010000143.1:0-9729 GCF_029959395.1 Stenotrophomonas sp. PS02300 | reverse complement strand
TTTTTTAAAAGGACACCCCCGCGCAACCCACCCGCCGGGGGGCGTCGGCCGGGGGGCGCCCGGCGGCGGCCTGGTGGAATTCGCCACCCGCCGCCGCGTCACCATCTTCATGTTCATGATCACCCTGGTGCTGTTCGGCCTGATCGCGCTGGGCAACCTCAAGGTCAACCTGCTGCCGGACCTGAGCTATCCGACGTTGACCGTGCGCACCGAATACACCGGCGCGGCACCGACCGAAATCGAAACGCTGATCACCGAGCCGGTCGAAGAGGCCGTGGGCGTGGTCAAGAACCTGCGCAAGCTCAAGTCGATCTCGCGCACAGGGCAGAGCGACGTGGTGCTGGAGTTCGCCTGGGGTACCAACATGGACCAGGCCAGCCTGGAGGTGCGCGACAAGATGGAAGCGCTTAACCTGCCACTGGAGGCCAAGGCCCCGGTGCTGCTGCGCTTCAATCCGTCCACCGCGCCGATCATGCGCCTGGTGATCGCGGCCAAGGACGACCCGGCCAGCGATGCCGACGCCGTGCGCCAGCTGACGGCGCTGCGCCGCTATGCCGATGAAGACCTGAAGAAGAAGCTGGAACCGGTGGCCGGGGTGGCGGCGGTGAAGGTGGGTGGTGGCCTGGAAGACGAGATCCAGGTCGACATCGACCAGCAGAAGCTGGCCCAGCTCAACCTGCCGATCGATACCGTCATCAAGCGGTTGAAGGAAGAGAACATCAACATTTCCGGTGGGCGCCTGGAGGAAGGCTCGCAGCGCTTCCTGGTGCGCACCGTCAACCAGTTCGCCGACCTGGAAGACATCCGCAACCTGCTGGTGACCACCCAGGGCAGCAACGGCAGCGCTGCCGACGCGGCCATGCAGCAGATGTTCGCCATCGCCGCCTCGACCGGTTCGGATGCAGCAGTCGCCGCCGCGTCCGCTGCGCAGAGCGCCTCCAGCAGCAGCTCCACCACCGTGGCCAATGGCGTGCCGGTGCGGCTGAAGGACGTGGCCACGGTGCGCCAGGGCTTCAAGGAACGCGAAGCGATCATCCGCCTGGGCGGCCGCGAAGCGGTGGAATTGGCCATCTACAAGGAAGGCGATGCCAACACGGTGGCCACCGCCGAAGCACTGCGCGCCAAGCTTGAGCAGATCAAGGCGCAGATTCCCGGTGATGCCGAACTGACCACCATCGAGGACCAGTCGCGCTTCATCGAGCACGCCATCAGCGACGTCAAGAAAGACGCGGTGATCGGCGGCCTGCTGGCCATCCTGATCATCTTCCTGTTCCTGCGCGATGGCTGGAGCACGTTCGTGATCAGCCTGTCGCTGCCGGTCTCGATCATCACCACGTTCTTCTTCATGGGCCAGCTTGGCCTGAGCTTGAACGTGATGTCGCTGGGCGGGCTGGCGCTGGCCACCGGCCTGGTGGTGGACGATTCCATCGTGGTGCTGGAAAGCATCGCCAAGGCGCGCGAGCGCGGCCTTGGCATCCTGCAGGCGGCCATCACCGGCACCCGCGAAGTGAGCATGGCGGTGGTGGCCTCGACCCTGACCACCATCGCGGTGTTCCTGCCGCTGGTGTTCGTCGACGGCATCGCCGGCCAGCTGTTCCGCGACCAGGCGCTGACCGTGGCGATCGCCATCGCGATCTCGCTGCTGGTGGCGATGACCCTGATCCCGATGCTGAGCTCGCTCAAGGGCCGCCCGCCGCTGGCGTTCCCGGAAGAGCCCGCGCATGCCGCGTGGCAGCCGCAGCGCCGCTGGCTCAAGCCGGTTGCCGGGGGCCGCCGTGGCTTTGGCGCGCTGGTGCGCTGGACCGTGTTCGGCATCGCGTGGGCCATCGTGCGCGTGTGGCGCCTGCTGGTGGCGGTGATCGGCCCGGTGATGCGCAAGGCCAGTGACCTGGCCATGAAGCCGTATGCCGGCGCCGAGCGCGGTTACCTGCGCCTGCTGCCGAACGCGTTGGCCCACCCGGGTAAAGTGCTGGGCATGGCGGCAGTGGCCTTCGTGGCCACGCTGGCCCTGGTGCCGATGCTGGGCGCGGACCTGATTCCGCAGCTGGCCCAGGACCGCTTTGAGATGACCGCCAAGCTGCCGGCCGGCACGCCGCTGAAGCAGACCGATGCGCTGGTGCGCGAACTGCAGCTGGCCCACGCCAAGGACGACAGCATCACCTCGCTGTACGGCGTGAGCGGCAGCGGTACGCGGCTGGATGCCAGCCCGACCGAGAGCGGCGAGAACATCGGCAAGCTCACCGTGGTGATGGCCGATGGCGGCAGCGCCCGCACGGAAGCGGCGATCACCGAGCGCCTGCGCGGTTCGATGCAGGGCCACCCGGGTGTGCAGGTCGACTTCGCGCGGCCGGCATTGTTCAGCTTCTCCACGCCGCTGGAAGTGGAGCTGCGCGGCCAGGACATGGCCACCCTGGAACGTGCCGGCCAGGCGCTGGCCGCCCGGTTGCGCAGCAACCCGCACTACGCCGACGTGAAGTCGACCGTGGAAGAGGGATTCCCGGAAATCCAGATCCGCTTCGACCAGGAACGCGCCGGTGCGCTGGGCCTGACCACCCGGCAGATCGCCGACGTGGTGGTCAAGAAGGTGCGCGGCGACGTGGCCACGCGCTACAGCTTCCGTGACCGCAAGATCGACGTGCTGGTGCGCGCCCAGGAAGGCGACCGCGCCAGCGTGGAGAGCATCCGCCGGTTGATCGTCAACCCGGGCAGCACGCGCCCGGTGACGCTGGATGCGGTGGCCGACGTGGTGGCCACCAATGGCCCCAGCGAGATCCATCGCGCCGACCAGACCCGCGTGGCGGTGGTGTCGGCCAACCTGCGCGACATCGACCTGGGCGGCGCGGTGCGCGAAGTGCAGGACATGGTGGCCAACGATCCGCTGGGTGCCGGCGTCAGCATGCACATCGGCGGGCAGGGCGAGGAGCTGGCCGAATCGGCGCGCTCGCTGATCTTCGCCTTCGGCCTGGCGATCTTCCTGGTCTACCTGGTGATGGCCTCGCAGTTCGAATCGCTGCTGCATCCGTTCGTCATCCTGTTCACCATTCCGCTGGCCCTGGTCGGTGCGATCCTGGCGTTGATGCTCACCGGCAAGCCGATCTCCGTGGTGGTGTTCATCGGCCTGATCCTGCTGGTGGGGCTGGTGACCAAGAACGCGATCATCCTGATCGACAAGGTCAACCAGCTGCGCGAGGCCGGCGTGGCCAAGCATGAGGCGCTGGTGGAAGGCGCGCGCTCGCGCCTGCGCCCGATCATCATGACCACCCTGTGCACGCTGTTCGGCTTCCTGCCGCTGGCGGTGGCGATGGGCGAGGGTGCCGAAGTACGCGCCCCGATGGCGATCACCGTGATCGGCGGCCTGCTGGTGTCCACGCTGCTCACCCTGCTGGTGATCCCGGTGGTGTACGACCTGCTCGATCGCCGTGGCGATGCCTATTACCGCGAGCGCGGCCGCCATCACCATCGCGGCACTTCCGATGCCCACACCGCCGGCGGTGCGGCACAGGAGCCGGCATGAGCATTGCCGAGTTCTCCATCCGCCGCCCCATCACCACCATCATGTGTTTCGTCTCACTGGTGGTGGTGGGCCTGATCGCCTCGTTCCGGCTGCCGCTGGAGGCGCTGCCGGACATCTCCGCGCCGTTCCTGTTCGTGCAGGTGCCGTACACCGGCTCCACGCCCGAAGAAGTGGAGCGCACCATCATCCGGCCGACCGAGGAAGCGCTGGCCACGATGACCGGGATCAAGCGCATGCGCTCCCAGGCCACCGCCGAAGGCGCCAGCATCTTCATCGAGTTCACCGACTGGGACCGCGACATCGCCATTGCCGCTTCCGATGCACGCGAGCGCATCGATGCGATCCGCAGCGACCTGCCCGATGACCTGCAGCGCTACAACGTGTTCAAGTGGTCCAGCAGCGACGAGCCGGTGCTGAAGGTGCGCCTGGCCAGTGCGTCGGACCTGACCGGTGCGTACGACATGCTGGACCGCGAGTTCAAGCGGCGGATCGAGCGCATTCCCGGCGTGGCCCGGGTGGAGATCTCCGGCGCGCCGCCGAATGAAGTGGAGATCGCGATCGATGCCGATCGCCTGACCGCGCACAACCTGAGCATCAACGAGCTCAGCGACCGCCTGCGCACGCTCAACTTCTCGATCTCGGCCGGGCAGATCGACGACAACGGCCAGCGGGTACGCATCCAGCCGGTCGGTGAGATCACCGACCTGCAGGAACTGCGCGACCTGGTCATCGATACCAAGGGCCTGCGCCTGGGCGACATCGCCGATGTCCGGCTCAAGGCCGCGCGCATGAACTATGGCCGCCGCCTGGATGGCAATCCGGCGGTGGGCCTGGACATCTACAAGGAGCGCAGTGCCAACCTGGTGGAAGTCTCGCGTGGCGCACTGGCCGAGGTGGAAGCCATCCGCCGGCAGCCGTCGATGCGCGATGTGAACATCAAGGTGATCGACAACCAGGGCAAGACGGTGACGTCGTCGCTGCTGGAGCTGGCCGAAGCCGGTGCGGTCGGCCTGCTGCTGTCGGTGACGGTGCTGTTCTTCTTCCTGCGCCATTGGCCGTCGACGCTGATGGTGACCCTGGCGATCCCGATCTGTTTCGTGATCACCCTGGGTTTCATGTACTTCGTCGGCGTGACCCTCAACATTCTGACCATGATGGGCCTGCTGCTGGCGGTGGGCATGCTGGTGGACAACGCGGTGGTGGTGGTGGAGAGCATCTACCAGGAACGCGAGCGCATGCCCGACCAGCCGGTACAGGCGTCGATCATCGGCACCCGCAACGTGGCCATCGCGCTCAGCGCCGGCACCCTGTGCCACTGCATCGTGTTCGTGCCCAACCTGTTCGGCGAAACCAACAACATCAGCATCTTCATGGCGCAGATCGCGATCACCATCTCGGTCTCGCTGATGGCCTCGTGGCTGGTGGCGGTGAGCCTGATCCCGATGCTGTCCGCGCGCATGCAGACGCCCAAGCTGGTGCACTCGCAGACCGGCGTGATCGCGCGCCTGCAGCGCCGTTACGCCCAGCTGCTGCAATGGACGCTGGAACACCGTGGCTGGAGCGTGTTCGGCATCATCATGGTGGTGCTGGTCAGCCTGGTGCCGATGAAGCTGACCAAGATCGACATGTTCGGCGGCGAAGGCGGCACCGATGTGTTCATCGGCTACAACTGGAAGGGCGCCTTCACCCGCGCGCAGATGTCCGACGAGATCCTGCGCGTTGAACAGTACCTGGACCAGAACCGCGAGAAGCTGCACATCACCCAGGTGTATTCCTGGTACAGCGAACAGGAAGGCAGCAGCACCATCGTGACCCTGGACGCCAAGCACGCGGGCAACATGGCCGCCGTGCAGGAGTCGCTGCGCAAGGGGTTGCCGCGTTCGGCGCGGGCCGACTACATCGTTGGCAACCAGGGCGGCGATGGCGGCGGTGGCGGTGGCAGCAAGGGCGTGGAGGTGCAGCTGGTCGGTGATTCGACCCAGATGCTGCAGGAGATCGGCGAAGACGTGGTGCCGCTGCTGGCCCAGCGCAAGGAACTGCGCGATGTGCGCATCGACAATGGCGAGAAGGGCAGCGAGCTGTCCATCCACGTCGACCGCGAACGGGCCGCCGCGTTCGGCTTCAATGCCGAGCAGGTCGCCAGCTTCGTCGGCCTGGCGCTGCGCGGTGCACCGCTGCGCGAGTTCCGTCGCGGTGACAGCGAAGTGCCGGTGTGGGTACGCTTCGCCGGCGCCGAACAGAGCAGCCCGGAAGACCTGGCCAGCTTCACCGTGCGCACCGGCGACGGACGTTCGGTGCCGCTGCTGAGCCTGGTCGACGTGAGCATCAAGCCCTCCGCCACCCGCGTGGGCCGTACCAACCGCCAGACCACGTTGACCATCAAGGCCAACCTGGCCGAGAAGGTGACCGCGCCGGAAGGCCGCAAGGCGATGGAGGAAACGCTCAAGCCGATGAGCTTCCCGGCCGGCTACACCTTCACCTTCGATGGCGGCGACTTCGGTGACGACAACGAGGCCATGCAGCAGATGCTGTTCAACCTGATCATCGCGCTGGTGATGATCTACGTGGTGATGGCGGCGGTGTTCGAATCGCTGCTGTTCCCGGCGGCGATCATGAGCGGAGTGCTGTTCTCGATCTTCGGGGTGTTCTGGTTGTTCTGGCTCACCGGTACCTCGTTCGGCATCATGTCCTTCATCGGCATCCTGGTGCTGATGGGGGTGGTGGTGAACAACGGCATCGTGATGATCGAGCACATCAACAACCTGCGCCGGCGCGGCCTGGCCCGCACCCAGGCGCTGGTGGAAGGCTCACGCGAGCGCCTGCGCCCGATCATGATGACGATGGGCACGGCGATCCTGGCGATGGTCCCGATCTCGCTCACCGACACCCAGCTGCTGGGCGATGGGCCGCCGTACTACCCGATGGCGCGTGCCATCGCCGGCGGCCTGGCGTTCTCCACCGTGGTCAGCCTGCTGTTCCTGCCGACCATCTACGCCATGCTCGACGACATGAGCATCAACGTGGCCCGCATCGTGCGGCGGGCGAGGGGGCTACCGCCCAAGGGCAGCGGCGCGGTGATCGAACCGGCATGAACGAAAAGGGCCACGCAATGCGTGGCCCTTTTCGTATCGACCAACGGTCGATACCTACCCGTTGGGTGCCGGTAGCCGGTACCGACCGTTGTGTGCCGGCGGTAGGTACCGACCGTTGTGTGCCGGCGGTAGGTACCGACCGTTGGGTGCCGGCGGTAGGTACCGACCGTTGGTCGGTACGCTGGGTCAGCCGCCGACCTTGTTCCACACCTGGAAGCCGGTCAGCCACAAGCCCAGCATGCTGCCCAGGTTGGTCAGCATGAAGGTCAGCACCACCCGGGTGACGCGGTTGCGGTACCAGCCGCGCACGCTCTGCGCGTCATCGCGCAGCTTGAGGAAATCCTCGTACGCCGGCTTGCGCAGGCGCGCCTCGACCAGCGCGGCAAAGGCACCGGTCGGGATGCTCAGGCGGAACGGCTTGAACGGTGCCACCACGATAGCGGTGAGGATGCTCAGCGGGTGGCTGCCGGCCAGCAGGCAGCCCAACCCGGCCAGGCCGCCGGTGTACATCGCCCACACCGCCAGCAGCTCGGTGCCCACGCCCAGCCCACCGCGATAAAAGCCCATGGCGATACCGGCCAGCACCACCGCCAGGATGGTCAGCGTGATCCACGGAATGTTGCGCTTCTTCGGCACGTCTTCCAGCGATGCGCGCAGCGGGCCGGGCGCTTCGGTGTCCGATTCCAGGTACTTCGCCAGCCCGGCCAGGTGGCCGGCACCGACCACGGCCAGTACTTCGCGCTGCGCCGGGTCGTGCACTTCGCGCAGGCGGGTGGCCATGTAGCGGTCGCGCTCGCCGATGATGGTTTCGTACAGCGCCGGGCTTTCGCTGGCGAACTCGCCGAAGCTCGCTTCCAGCATGTCGCCCTGTTTGAGCTTTTCGATCTCGTCTTCGCCGACGTCTTCGGAGGCGAACAGGCCGGCACCCAGGCCCATGACCAGCTTGATCTTGCCGAAGAAGCCCAGCCGCTGCGAGGCGCGCTTGAAGGTCAGGCCCACTTCGCGGTCGATCAGGTGCACCGGCAGGTTGTGCGCGTTGGCCAGGCCGACCGCGCGCTTGAGCTCGGCGCCGGGCTCGATGCCCAGCTGTTCGGCCAGCCGCCGCTGGTAGGCGGCCAGGGCGAGGTTGGCGGCGAACAGCGCCACGCGGCCCTTGCGGATCACTTCGACCAGGTCCAGCTTGGCCAGTGCATCGGGATTGGTCAGCGCCTGCAGGCGCTGCGGATCCAGCTCCACCGCGACGGCATCGAAGCGGCCGCTGTTGATGGCCCGTTCCACCACCTCCACGCTGGCCTGCGAGACGTGCGCGGTGCCCAGCAGGGTGTAGCGCACGCCGTCGCGCTCGACCACGCGCACGGGCTGGCCGGCGAACAGGGTGTCGCCGTTGTCGTCCATCAGGTTTTCAGTCATTTCATCATTCATTCGAAGGGGCGCTGTCGACACCGTCGCCGAGCGCGCGCTGCATCTGCACCGTATCCAGCCAGCGCCCATGCTTGCGGCCCAGGCCACGGAAAATGCCGACCAAGTGGAAGCCGAAGCGTTCGTGCAGCTTGATCGATGCGGTGTTGGTCGGTTCGCCGATCACCGCCACCATCTGCCGGTAGCCACGCGCGACGCAGGCGTCGATCAGGCCCTGCATCAGTGCGGTGCCGACGCCCTTGCCCTGGAACGCGGCATCGACGTAGACGGAGTTTTCGACCGTCCACTGGTAGGCGACGCGGCCACGGTAGGTGTTGGCATAGGCGTAGCCGGCCACGTGGCCATCGACCTCGGCCACGATGTACGGAAAGCCGCGTGCGACGATGTCGTGCATGCGCCGCTGCATCTCGGCCGCATCCGGAACGTCGTACTCATAGGTATTGACGAAGTCGGTTACTTCCACCGCATAGATGGCGGTGATGGCCGCAATGTCGGCATCGGTGGCGTCGCGCAGCAGCACGGTCACGGGGCAGGGTTCCTGTGGGGAGGTCAGTCGATGTAGCGCTTGAGCAGGTCGCCGTAGGCGTCGATGCGGCGGTCGCGCAGGAACGGCCAGATGCGGCGCACGTGTTCGCTGCGCTGCAGGTCGACATCGCAGACCAGCACGGTGGGTTCGCCACCGGCTTCGGCGATGAACTCACCCTGCGGGCCCAGCACATGGCTGTTGCCCCAGAACTGGATGCCGGAGGCGCCGATCGGCGAGGGCTCATGGCCGACGCGGTTGCAGCTCAGCACGGGCACGCCGTTGGCCACGGCATGGCCGCGGTGGCTGAGCACCCAGGCATCGCGCTGGCGGCCCTGTTCGTCCTTCTGGTCGTCCGGATCCCAGCCGATGGCGGTGGGGTAGAGCAGCAGTTCGGCACCGGCCAGCGCCATCAGGCGCGCGGCTTCAGGGTACCACTGGTCCCAGCAGACGAGCACGCCAAGGCGGCCCACCGAGGTATCGATCGGCTTGAAGCCGATGTCGCCGGGGGTGAAGTAGAACTTCTCGTAGAAGCCCGGATCGTCCGGGATGTGCATCTTGCGATACTTGCCCAGCAGGGTGCCGTCCTTCTCGAATACCACGGCGGTGTTGTGGTACAGGCCCGCGGCGCGGCGCTCAAACAGCGAGCCGACGATCACCACGCCATGCTTCTTTGCGAGTGCGCCAAGACGCTCGGTGCTCGGCCCGGGGATCGGTTCGGCCAGGTCGAACTCATCCACCGATTCGTGCTGGCAGAAGTACGCGCCGTTGTGCAGTTCCTGCAGCAGGACCAGCTTGGCACCCTGGGCAGCCGCTTCAGCCACGCGCGTTTCGATCACGGCCAGGTTGGCGGCCGCGTCACCGTGGTTGCGCTCCTGGATCAGGGCGACGGAAAGGGTGTGGCGTGAGCTCATCCGGGGCGGGTCCTGCAGGGGGAAAAACGCAGTTTATCGCGGATGGGTGTGTACGGCGTGCTGGTTGTTAAACCGGTGCTGTTAAGGCCTTCAGTAGCCCGGAATGCGGGTCGCCGGGCTTTGCCCGGCTGCTGATGAATCGTGGCGAACAGCCTTGGCTCAGCGGTTCCCTGGCTTGGCGGGACGGTGCGGGTTTGCGGGGGGCGCCGTGAACCCATCCATGGGGGCTTGGTCGCCGCATCCATGCGGCTCACACCCCCGCAAACC
>NZ_JASCOP010000142.1:0-9807 GCF_029959395.1 Stenotrophomonas sp. PS02300 | reverse complement strand
GGCAGCCCCTGTAGGGACTGTCAAAAACATGGATGTTTTTGCCAAGCCCCCAAGGATGGGTTTACGGCGTGTCCCGTAAGGGGCTGCCCGACGGCCTCCCTGCACGCAGCAATGGAAACGCTGCCGTTGACCTTGCGCCACGACCAATGGTCGTGGCCTACCACAATGCAAAACGGCCGCGCGAGCGCGGCCGTTTTTCCTTCTTACTTCAGCGCCTTGAAGCGCAGGCGCTTCGGGGCGGCGTCGTCGCCCATGCGGCGGCGCTTGTCTTCTTCGTATTCGCGGTAGTTGCCCTGGAAGAACTCCACGTGCGAATCGCCTTCGAACGCCAGGATGTGGGTCGCGATGCGATCCAGGAACCAGCGGTCATGCGAAATCACGAACGTGTTGCCGGGGAACTCCAGCAGCGCATCTTCCAGCGCACGCAGGGTTTCGATGTCCAGATCGTTCGACGGTTCGTCGAGCAGCAGCACGTTGCCACCCTGCAGCAGGGTCTTGGCCATGTGCAGGCGGCCACGCTCACCACCGGACAGCGAACCCACCAGCTTCTGCTGGTCCTGGCCCTTGAAGTTGAAGCGGCCGATGTAGGCGCGCGACTGGATCTCGATGCCGTTGATGTTGAGGATGTCCAGGCCGCCCGCGATTTCCTGGAAGACGTTGTGGTTGCCTTCCAGCGCGTCGCGGCTCTGGTCCACGTAGGACAGCTTTACGGTCGGGCCGACCACGATTTCGCCGGAATCCGGCTTTTCCTGGCCGGTGATCATCTTGAACAGGGTCGACTTACCCGCACCGTTGGGGCCGATGATGCCCACGATCGCGCCGGCCGGGACCAGGAAGCTCAGTTCGTCGAACAGCAGGCGGTCGCCGAACTTCTTGGACACGTTCTTGAACTCCATCACCGAATTGCCCAGGCGCTCGCCCGGCGGGATGAAGATTTCATTGGTTTCGTTGCGCTTCTGGTAATCGACCGACTGCAGCTCTTCCAGGCGGGCCAGACGGGCCTTGCCCTTGGTGCGGCCGCCCTTGGCGTTCTGGCGCGACCACTCCAGTTCCTTCTGGATTGCCTTCTGGCGCGACTTTTCCTGGTTGTCTTCCTGCTTCAGGCGCTCGTCCTTCTGCATCAGCCAGTCGGTGTAGTTGCCCTTCCACGGAATGCCGCGGCCGCGGTCCAGTTCCAGGATCCACTCGGCGGCGTTGTCCAGGAAGTAGCGGTCATGGGTGACGGCCACCACGGTGCCGGTGTAGCGCGCCAGGAACTGTTCCAGCCATTCCACCGACTCGGCGTCGAGGTGGTTGGTCGGTTCGTCGAGCAGCAGCATGTCCGGCTTCTGCAGCAGCAGGCGGCACAGCGCCACGCGGCGCTTTTCACCACCGGACAGCTTGCCCACGATGGCATCCCACGGCGGCAGGCGCAGCGCATCGGCGGCCACGTCCAGCTGGTTTTCCAGGGTGTGCGAGTCACCGGCGGCCAGGATCGCCTCCAGGCGCTCCTGTTCCTTGGCCAGCTTGTCGAAATCGGCGCCTTCCTCGGCATAGGCCAGGTACACCGCGTCCAGCGCGGCCTGGGCCTGCAGCACCTCGCCCACGCCTTCCTCGACCGCTTCGCGCACGGTCTTGGTCGGGTCCAGCTCCGGTTCCTGGGCCAGGTAGCCGACCTTGATGCCGGCCTGCGGGCGGGCTTCGCCCTCGAAGTCGGTGTCCACGCCGGCCATGATCTTCAGCACCGTGGACTTGCCGGCGCCGTTCAGGCCCAGCAGGCCGATCTTGGCACCCGGGAAGAACGACAGCGAGATGTCCTTGATGATCTGCCGCTTGGGCGGGACCACCTTGCTGACTTTGTTCATGGTGTAGATGTATTGCGAGGACATGAGCTCTCCGAAGGCGCGACCCTGCGCCCGTTCCGTCAGGAACAAGCACAGATGAAAAGGGATGGGGCCAATTATAGCCGGAAGCGATGACCACCGCCGGCCGGCCCGTGGGGCGGGGCTTGCCGCTGCCTGAATGGGTCGTCAAAGCGCTTGAATTGGAAACCGTTTCCAGCCGGAAACCATTCAGATGACGTCAGCATGATGGAGCCATCAATCCACCAAGCGAGGCCAGCACATGCGCATGAATCGAATTGTGGTCGGGACCATTGCCTCGCTGCTCGCCTTGGGCAGCATTGCCCCGGCGTTCGCCGACGACCATCGCGGCCGCGGCCACGACCGCCACCATGATGATCGCCACGACCGTCGCCATGACCGCCACGACGACCGCCGCGACTGGCGCGACGACCGCCGCCGTGAGGCCCACCACGACCGCCGCTACTACGACAACCGCGGCTACTACCGCCCGGCACCGCCGCCGCGCGTGGTCTACCGCCCGGCCCCCGGCCGGGGCTATGGCTGGGCGCGTGGGCACCGCTATAACGAGTACTACCGGGGCCCGGTGTACGTGGTCAACGACTACGGCCGCTACTCGGTGCGCCGCCCGCCGCGTGACCACCACTGGATCCGCGACGACCGCGGCAACCTGCTGCTGGTCGCCATCGCCACCGGCATCATCGCCGACTACGTGATCAACAACCGGTAAGCCGGGGCCCTGGCCCCAGAACGAAAGCGCGCCCCAGGGCGCGCTTTTTTTTCGCGTGGCCCCCCGGGGCCGCTTACAATCAGGGGCCCGCTGTTCCCCCCTTCTGCCTGGAGTAAGCGATGTTCCCGCGTGACGTCCGCATCGAAACCTACGATCCCGAACTGGCCAAGGCCATCGCCGCCGAAACCCAGCGCCAGGAAGACCATGTCGAGCTGATCGCCAGCGAGAACTACACCAGCCCGGCGGTGATGGAAGCCCAGGGCAGCCAGCTGACCAACAAGTACGCCGAAGGCTACCCGGGCAAGCGCTACTACGGTGGCTGCGAATACGTGGATATCGCCGAGCAGCTGGCGATCGACCGCCTCAAGCAGCTGTTCGACGCCGATTACGCCAACGTGCAGCCGCACAGCGGCTCGCAGGCCAACCAGGCGGTGTACTTCGCGCTGCTGCAGCCGGGCGACACCATCCTGGGCATGAGCCTGGCCCACGGCGGCCACCTGACCCACGGCGCCAAGGTCAACGCCTCGGGCAAGCTGTTCCACGCCGTGCAGTACGGGGTGAACGAGCAGGGCCTGATCGACTATGACGAAGTCGAGCGCCTGGCCCTGGAACACAAGCCGAAGATGGTCGTGGCTGGCTTCTCGGCCTATTCGCAGGTGGTGGACTGGGCGCGCTTCCGCGCCATCGCCGACAAGGTGGGCGCCTACCTGTTCGTGGACATGGCCCACGTAGCCGGCCTGGTCGCCGCCGGCGTCTACCCCAGCCCGCTGCCGCACGCGCACGTGGTCACCTCCACCACCCACAAGACCCTGCGCGGCCCGCGTGGCGGCATCATCATCGCCAAGGGCGCCGGCGAAGAGATCGAGAAGAAGCTGCAGTCGATCGTGTTCCCGGGCATCCAGGGTGGCCCGCTGATGCACGTCATCGCGGCCAAGGCCGTGGCCTTCAAGGAAGCGCTGGAGCCGGGCTTCAAGGCCTACCAGCAGCAGGTCGTGAAGAACGCCCAGGCGATGGCCACCACGCTGATCGCGCGCGGCTACAAGATCGTCTCCGGCGGCACCGAGAACCACCTGATGCTGGTCGACATGATCGGCAAGGACGTCTCCGGCAAGGATGCGGAAGCCGCGCTGGGCAAGGCGCACATCACCGTCAACAAGAACTCGGTGCCCAACGACCCGCGCTCGCCGTTCGTGACCTCGGGCCTGCGACTGGGCACCCCGGCCGTGACCACCCGCGGTTACCAGGAAGCGGACTGCGTGGAATTGGCCGGCTGGATCGCCGACGTGCTCGACGCCCCGGGCGACGAGGCAGTGATCGCCCGCGTGCGTGATGCGGTCAGCGCGCAGTGCCGCAAGTACCCGGTCTACGGCTGATGGATGAAACCCTACAGCGGCGCCTGTACATCGCGCAGGCGCTGCTGCTGGGGTTGCCCGCGCTGGTCGCCGGTGGCGGCGTGGCCGGGCTGGCGGTGTATGTGTTCTTCGACCGGCATGGCTACATGAACAACCGCGAAGGCCTGTTCCTGCTGGGCTGGGCCCTGGCCGGGGTGTGTGGCCTGCTGGGCTGGGCCTGGCTGAGCGTGGTCTACCTGCGCAGGGGGCGAACCGCCCTGCGCAGTACCGGCCCGCTGCCGTGGGTGGGGCTGGGACTGGGCGTGCTGGCCGCGCTCGGCGTGGTCGTCCTGGTGATGTACAACTCGCTTTCCGGCAGCTCCTGGCGGGCGTTGGGCTACCTGATGGTCGGCCCGCCGCTGCTGGTCTGCAGCGCGCATCTCGCGTTTTTGAGGGCGTTCCCTGCCGCTGCCGGCGAGTATTGACGCACGTCCCGATTTGTACGCACGGGTCTTCTCAGGTACCGTTGCGACGCTGCCGTGACCACGGCATGACGTTTTTCCGATGCAAGGCGTTCCATGTACTGTCCGTTCTGCCAGCATGCCGATACCCGGGTGATCGACTCGCGCGTCTCCGAAGACGGTGCGACGATCCGCCGTCGGCGTGAGTGCGAGGCGTGCAGCGAGCGCTTCAGTACCCTGGAAACCATCGAACTGAAGCTGCCGGCGATCGTCAAGAGCGATGGCAGCCGCGAAGCTTTCGACGCGCGCAAGCTGCGGGTCGGCTTCGACCGCGCGCTGCAGAAGCGCCCGGTGCCCGAAGACAAGATCGAGTTGGCGGTGCGCGCGGTGATGCAGCAGCTGCGCATGTGTGGCGAGCGCGAAATCCCCTCGATCAAGGTCGGCGAGTTCGTGATGAACGAACTGCGCAAGCTCGATCACGTGGCCTACGTGCGGTTTGCGTCGGTGTACCGCAGCTTCGAGGACGTGGCCGATTTCCGCGAGGAAATCGAGAAGCTCGAGCGCGAGCTGCCCTCCAGTACCGAACAGCTGCAGCTGCTGGGCGATGTGATCGCCCTGGCCAAGAAAAAGAAAGGGTAGAGCGGGCTCTGCCCCGCTGCTCCGCTGCATTACCATCAGGTAATGACCACCTTCACCACGCTCGACCACCTGCACATGGCCCGCGCGCTGCGCCTGGCCGAACGCGGCCTGTTCACCGCCCGGCCCAACCCGATGGTGGGTTGCGTGATCGCGCATGGCGACCGGGTGGTCGGCGAGGGCTGGCACCAGCGCACCGGTGGCCCGCACGCCGAAGTGTTCGCGCTGCGCCAGGCCGGCGAAGAGGCACGCGGCGCCACCGCCTACGTCACCTTGGAACCCTGCGCGCATCACGGTCGCACCCCGCCGTGTGCACTGGCTTTGATCGGGGCCGGTGTCGCCCGGGTGGTGGCGGCCATGCGCGACCCGTTCCCCAAGGTCGATGGCGGCGGCTTCGTGCTGCTGCGCGAGGCGGGCATCGAGGTGGCCGAAGGGCTGATGGCGGCGCAGGCGCGAGAGCTCAACCACGGCTTCCTGTCGCGGGTTGAACGCGCGCGACCGTGGCTGCGGGTCAAGCTGGCGGCCAGCCTGGACGGGCGTACCGCGATGGCCGATGGCAGTTCCAAGTGGATCACCGGTGAAGCGGCCCGCAACGATGTGCAGCGCTGGCGCGCGCGTGCCGGTGCGATCCTGACCGGCGCCGACACCGTGCTGGCCGATGACCCGCAGTTGACGGTGCGGCTGGCCGATACCGAGGTCATTCCGCCGCTGCGGGTGGTGCTCGATACGCGCCTTCGTTCGCTCGAATGCGCGCGGGTGCGCGAGGGTGGGGCGCCGACCCTGTACCTGCACGATGCCGCCGTGAGTCCGCCCGATGCGGCCGATGCCGAGTTTGCGAGCGTGCCCAGCCAGAATGGCCGGCTCGATCTGGGAGCAGTCTTTACCCTGCTGGCGGATCGCGGCATCAACGAAGTGCACACGGAAGCAGGCGCCACCCTATGCGGCGCGCTACTGGCCGGCGACTGGGTGGACGAACTGCTGCTCTACCAGGCGCCGACCCTGCTCGGCGAGCACGGCCGGCCGCTGCTGGGCGGGCTGGGCATCCACTGCATGGAACAGCAGCGTCGGCTGCGGCTGGTTGACCAGCGTCAGGTAGGCGACGACCTGCGCTTGCTGCTGCGGCCCCGCTAAGTCTCGGTGCAGGCGTTACGCTGCCGCCGCACCCAGGGCTGCGAGATGCTGCACGGTCTGCGGATAAGCCTGGACAAGCCGGATCAGCGTCGCCGCCTGCGCATTGGGTCGCGCACGCCCTTGCTCCCAGTTCTCAAGGGTGCGTGCGTTGGTCCGCAGGTACATCGCGAAGATCGATCTCGACATGTTGAGCTTCTCGCGAATGGCGATGAGCTCGTCTGCAGCCAGCGGGGGCAGCGCAGCCAGTTTTACCGCATGTGTGCGCAGGGTGACCTTGCCCCCCCGCGCGTGGGCGAGTTCCTCCATCCCCTCGACCAGCTCTGCGAAAATGTCTCGTTTCATCTTGGGCTCCTCGCCTTCCGCTCCTCATCCAGCAGCCTTGAAAGAAGCTGCCGTTGTGCCGGATCCAGGTCGTCCTGGATACCTTTGCCATACACCGTGAACAACCAGAACTGCGCACCATCGGGCCACCAGTAGTAGATCAGCCGCAGGCCCCCGCGCTTGCCGCGCTGGCGACCTTCATCAGCAAATCGAACCTTTCGCAGCCCACCCGTGCCCACGATCAGATCGCCGCGCTCCGGTTCGCGCATCAGCCACTGCTGCAGGTCACGAAAGCCCGCGTCATCCAGGTGCGCTGCCCGGTTACGGGCGAATCCAGCCAGTTCCACAAACACTGCATGCATGAGTGTACGTTATCTGCGTATGGTTTCATGTGAACGATACGCAGGGCCCGGCCCGTCTTTCCGGGCGCAGGTCACATCCAGGTTGCGCTGCCGAACGTAGAATCAATCGACTCGCGCGAATCGATAGGCAATAAAAAACGGGCCCCTTGCGGGGCCCGTCGATCATGGCGCGGGTTAGCGCTGCCCGATCAGTAACTTAGAAGCTGGCGCGCACGCCGACCGAGTACTGGGTGATGTCGTCGAAGTACTGGACTTCGCCGATCAGGCCCCAGTTGCGGTTGAAGCTGACCTGACCGCCGAGGGTGCCGATCCACTCGCCGTCCATGTCGCTGCCGTCGATGTAGCCGGCCTTCAGCCAGGCTTCGGTCGCGCGCGAGGGCTTGCCACGCAGGCCCAGCGAACCGCGCCCGGCATTGGTGTGCACCTTCTCGGTTTCGCTGAACTCGCCGTCTTCGAACTTGACTTCGTTGTTGATGCGCATCCAAGCGATGTCTGCGGTGAAGTCCAGGCGGTCGGTAAACGGCATGTGGTAGCCGATGCCGGCCTCCGGCTGGTCGATGGTGTTCTTGATGCGGTACTCGCCGATGCTGTCTTCCAAGTGGTAGGTCTCGGAAACAGTGCTGTAGCCGCCGAACACGTACACCTGCTCGGCGATCGCGAACGAACCGCGGATGAAGCCGCCGTCCAGCTTCGGGTTGCTGCCGGGGGTGCTGACCTGCAGCTGGGTCCAGCCGCCTTCAACGTAGGTGTAGCTCATGGCATCGGCAGCAGAGGCGGCCATCGGAGCGGCGGCCAGCAGGGCGGCGGCCAGGACGAGCATCTTGCGCATCGGAATTCCTTGGAGATTGAGGTCCATTTCAGCCAGCCCGTCGTGGGCGGCAGGGCGGCGGTCATCGCCGCGCGGCGCATTTTAACAAATTGTTTACAGAAAGCGAGCGCTCAGCCAGCGCTGCTACAATGGCCGCGCCGGTTCGCCGGTATACAAACGTCTTCAGGGCGGGGTGTGATTCCCCACCGGCGGTAGGTGCGCAAGCACGAGCCCGCGAGCGCTTCCGGCCCCGCCGGAAGGTCAGCAGATCCGGTCCGATGCCGGAGCCGACGGTATAGTCCGGATGAAAGAAGACGGTGCTACAGGGCCTGCATGGCCCTGCGCCCGCCTGTTTGCCTTGCGGCGTTTTTCGCTCACTTTTCGCGGAGAACGTTAGTGTTTACTGGAATCATCGAAGGCGTCGGCCATGTGGCCGCGCGCGATCCCCTCGGCGGCGATGTCCGCTTCACCTTCCATGTCGGCAGCCTGCCGTTCGAGCTCGTGCAGCTGGGCGAGAGCATCGCCATCAACGGCGTGTGCCTGACCGTCATCGCCTTTGACGGCACCTCGTTCCAGGCCGATGCCTCGACCGAGACCCTGGGCCTGACCACGCTGGGCCAACTGGCGCCGGGTGCGGTGATCAACCTGGAACGGGCCATGCGCCCGACCGACCGCCTCGGCGGCCACCTGGTCAGCGGCCACGTGGACGGCCTGGGCCAGGTCCTGTCCATCCACGAGGACGCGCGCGCCCAGCGCTGGCGCTTTGCCGCGCCGGCCGGCCTGCTGCGCTATGTCGCCAAGAAGGGCTCGATCTGCGTGGACGGGGTCAGCCTGACCGTCAACGAGGTGGATGATGCCGGCTTCGAGGTCGCGCTGATCCCGCACACCGTGGCCAACACCGCCTTCGCCGCTACCGGCGTGGGCAGTGCGGTCAATCTCGAAATCGATCTGGTCGCCCGTTACGTCGAACGGCTGGTGGCCCCCCAGGTACAGGACATCCGCGCATGAACTTCGCTCCCATCCCCGAGATCCTCGAGGACATCCGCCTGGGCCGCATGGTGGTCATCGTCGATGACGAAGACCGCGAGAACGAAGGCGACCTGATCATGGCCGCCGAGCTGGTCAAGCCGTCGGACATCAACTTCATGGTCACCCACGGCCGCGGCCTGGTGTGCCTGCCGCTGACCCGCGAGCGTGCCGCCGACCTCGGCCTGGCGCCGATGGTGCAGGCCAATACCGCCCAGTTCCAGACCAATTTCACCGTCAGCATCGAAGCCGCCGAAGGTGTCACCACCGGCATTTCGGCCTATGACCGCGCGCATACCATCCGCACGGCGGTGAAGCCTGATGCCAAGCCGGCCGACCTGCACCAGCCGGGCCACATCTTCCCGCTGATCGCCCAGCCGGGCGGCGTGCTGACCCGCGCCGGCCATACCGAAGCGGGCGTGGACCTGGCCATGCTGGCCGGGCTGGAGCCGGCCGGGGTGCTGGTGGAGATCCTCAACCCCGACGGCAGCATGGCGCGCCGCCCGGAGCTGGAGGTGTTCGCGCGCGAGCACGGCCTGAAGATCGGCTCCATCGCCGACCTGATCGCGCACCGCCTGGCCACCGAGAAGACTGTCGAGCGGGTCGATGAGCGTGATATCGACACCGAATTCGGCCCGTTCAAGCTGGTGACCTACCGCGACCGGATCGCCCACGACCTGCATTTCGCCCTGGTCCGCGGCACCCCCGACACCCAGCCGACCCTGGTGCGGGTGCAGGTGGAGAACCCGCTGGCCGACCTGCTGCACTGGCGCCGCGACGATTTCGGGGTGGCCTCCACCGACGCCCTGCGCGCCATCGCGGCGGCCGAGCGCGGCGTGATGGTGGTGCTGTCGGCCCCGCGCGACAGCAACAGCCTGCTGGCCCGCCTGCGCCAGCAACCGCAGCCGGTCACCCCGGGCAAGGACAAGGACGTGAGCCAGTGGCGCCGCAACGGTGCCGGCGCCCAGATCCTGTCCGACCTGGGCCTGGGGCAGCTGCGCGTGCTGGGCACCCCGCGCCGCCAGATCGGCCTGGCCGGCTACGGCCTGGAAGTCGTCGAGACTGTTACGCCGTGACCTGACCCCGACCGTCGTTACCCCCCGGGGCCCCCGCGCCGCGGGGGGGGTTATTCGGGGTTTTTTTTATAAATGAGGGGAAGT